>JAVBTZ010000079.1:0-11968 GCA_031555915.1 Planctomycetota bacterium | reverse complement strand
TTTCAGGCACCCAACGCACTAGGTAGGCGCGGGGGTTAGGGGGGAAAATTGACTACGCGAATCATAAGATCAATAATTCCACAAAGCCGTGCTTGAATAACAGTATATGTACCAAATTGAGAAATTTGTGAATAAGTCCGGATGAAAACCACCACCTTTTTTCCAGGAGTAAGGCGCGTTTTTATTTCATGCCTTTCCGCCGGCATTAACCTTGGTGGCAATGAGTCATCATCCAATGCGGCAAGCGCATAAATATGGCACATAGGAGAGAAAAAGAATCCATTACTGGAACGACACGGCGAGGAGACGTAATCTACTGGTGGTGTCTTTGAGTTGCGTGCTATCAGGGGAAATTGTTTGAGAGCGGTTAGAACGGCGCAAACTGGACAATCCCCATTGGTAAAAGACAAGAGGTGTTGAAAAATGTTGTCTGGTAATTGCCCGAGAATGACATGCGCTTCGTTAAAATAACCCCTAAGTTTGCTGCTCGGGTCGAATTCCCGTTCTTCATTGTCATCAATTCTATTAGCGCAAGCGGCGCAATAATACATGCAATATTTCGAACCGAGATCATCCAATCTCTCCCAAAGGCTTTCGAGTGAACCTTTGGCGTCGAAATAATTTCGGTTATGATGAAAAAACAACTTTGGGAATGGGCAAACCAATGAATCGGGTAAGCGCAATAATTGACTCATAGTTTTTCGCCCTCGCAAAACGCCTCGCGAATAAAGACAGGGGGAAGGCGGTTGCGAGTTACCGCTTTTCGGGCCGGGTAATTAGGCCGTCCCTATCCCCCTGGTTGATGATTATTCTCGCGGTTCAGGTGGCGCCGTCAAGCTTGGCCAAAATGCGGTCCAGCTTGTCCTCGATTCGGAATGTGCGCCGCGCCCGCCGGGTCAGTGCTTTATGTAACGGGGGAATGTCCGTATGTCTGTCTGCGAGGCAATCAATTTCGCCATGCCCTTCGGATAGGTCAAACATCATTACCAGGATTTGGGCGGAAACGACGCGCTCATTGTTCAGCGGATCGTCTATGTTGTCCATCCCCTTTGTGACGGCAACGCCCCAATTCCCGCCGTCCTGGAACACTTCAGTTTCGACAAGAGGAGCGAAAAGGACTTCGATTGCGTTTGCGAACATTTCAGCCTTACGTTCGGTCGTGGCGGCATAAGGCAATACCAAACAGTCCTGCCGGGTGAAGGTCGTGGTCATGGCCTGCCCTCCTATGCCGACTTCGAGGTGGATTTGCCGGAACGCTTGCCAGCGTCGGTGATATTTTCGATAGGCTTGTCCATGTTGGCAAGAAGGGCGTCCAGCTTCGCCTCGATACGGTCAGCCTGGGCGTTCTTGCGTTCGTGCCAGGCTTCGCGGGCTTCGGGATTGGGTATTTGGTGCATCTGCTCGGGGTATGTGGAAGCTGACGCGTCAAAAGCGGCTTCGACAGTGTAATCAAGCAACACCCGGCAGACGCCTTGCAAACTAGCGAGTGTTCTGGCATCCAATCCGGCTTCCCAAGTGACGGCTACAGTCCAACCCGCCGGCGTCTCGATTACTTGTGCATCGCAATGAAAGCAACGTTCGGCAACCTCGGCGAACATGTAGGCCCGGCCTTCGTTGCGGAACGACAGTGGGGAATCGGTAATGGCTTCGGCGTCGGATTCATAGTGAACGATTTTCGGAAATGTCATGGATTGACCGCGCTCCAATCCGCCGGCATATTCGCGGCAGTACCAAGCCAACGCCTCTACGGCGGCGCGTTCCGGAACGGTCAGTCCTTTATCCTGGTGAATATCGACAGGAACCAGATAATAGTCACTATTGCCGTCCTCAGCGCATTGTTCTCGGTAATTGCGTCCAAGATAATCCCTCATTAACGCTGCCGCACGAGCTGCCGCCTCTAGTTCGACGAATGCAATCGGCTTCTCGTTCAATCCGCGAATCGCGTTCTTCGGAAAATTCGTGTTGTTACTCATGATTTGCTCGCTTTCTCGACCGTGCAAGGCCGATATTAAGAATGGGCCGTCCGCCTTCGCTCGCTTTGGCTGGGCGGTCAAGGGGCCGTCGGGGTGCAACCCGGCGGCTCCGCTTTTCTGCGTCACCAGACGCAACGGTCCCGAAAATTTCCCTCCTTTCCCCAAAATCCCCGTCCCGTGATTCCCTATTTCACTAAACCATCCCAATATCGCCAACCCCACCGCCCCCTATCGCCTTGAATTTGGCCATTTCCAGTCCCGTGGCGGCAATTCGACCGTCCAAGGCGACTACTTGCCCGCCTCTGCCGTTTCCCGCGCCTTGCGGGGCTTCTGGTAAAGACGGGAGATATGTACCCCAAACCCGTCGGAAATCCTAGTCGCGGTCGAAACGGTGATATTCTCGTCACCCATGACGATTCGGTTGAATTGGGCGACCTTCATTCCGATTTGGTCGCAGAATTCGGACTGCGTCACTTTTCGCCATTTCAGAAGGCCGATGATGTTCCGGGCAATGAGCATTCGGTTATCGAGCGCCTTCCCTTCCGGCGTCTGGCGAAACGCTTCGTCGCGCTTGTGGGCGAAGGCGATCTTTTCCTTGAGCGTCCTTACTGTTTTTTTGTCCATGCTTTGCTCTCCCTTATTTGGTCGATGCGCTTATAAGTCGAGTTCATGCGCTTGTCGTTCTTCTGGGTTTTCTTGACGAAATAGTCGAGGCAGATGAAATCGCGGTAGCTCTCGTCAAAAAAACCGACCAGACGAAAATGCTCCAGGTGGATGCAATAAACTTTGCCGTATTCGCGCTTGATGATGTCGGGCATGTACTGGCGGAAATTGGCTTCGCAGAAGTTCCCCAACTTGCGAAAGTAGAGACTCAACTTTTCGGCGTCCGTCACTTCCCCGTCGCCGACAATGAGGTCAACAACCCTCTCGGTCGCCCAAAGATTGGTGCCGGTCGATGACTCGGCTTCGATAAAAAGCGATACCTCGATATCGGTCATGCTTGCCCCTCCTGAATATACTTTAACTTATAAATTGAGTATGTCAAGCGATATTTTATTAAATTCCCTTGTGCCATAGTGCTCAATCGCAAGTTAATCCGCACACGCTGGTTGCACGCATGAAAAACCCACCCCAGTGAAAGGCCGGGATTTACAAGGGTCGTAAAGTGATTTCGATAACACAGGTCATCGCCTAAACAGCGATTGGATTCCCGAAATAATATCGACAGCCCAACTTCGCTCATTGCTAATTAGCTCTGCAACAACTTGTCCAATATCAATGCCGTTCACGTCGCTTGGATTTTTGGCCCCAGCAAGGGTGATTTTGCTGGTGGTTGTGGTGGTATTTATCAGTCGCACCTCTTGGATGGAAATGTGCGGAATGACCATTCCCTGTCCCGTTTCGTCGTTATCAAACCGGCAATCCCGCGCCGGTTTTGAACCGCAAGCTGATGAAGGTGTCGAACTCCACGATATCAGATCCGCCACCGGTCGCGGTAATTGTCCAAATGAAATCGCTTTAATCCGCATCTCCGGGCCGTCACCGATATGGGGACAGGCGAGGATAAAGAACACGCAGGCCCGCGCCTCTTCTTCGGTCAGTTCAAAATCGCTATTCATAACACCCCTTTTCTATCTTCTCAAGCCATCCATGAATTGCGCCACCGTATTACTCGAAATGTTCAGGCCGGGGCGCTTGTGAATTTCATCCAGCGCTTGGGTCATGGCGTCCACTTGGTCGTCATGCGCGGCGGCAGGGAAGCCGACAAGTTCATCAACAAACGCCGCCACCCACGGCGCTGACGACGGGTGAGGTACAAATACATTCCCGGCCTCCCACAGCGGCGTCACCGCATGCGCCCTCGCCACTTTGTTCCCGTAGGGCTCCACCGCCCGGAAGCCCGGCACGATGTCTTTCAACGCGTCCATTACCGCCGGCCCGTTCGCCTTGTCCTCCACCAGCTTCAAGCGCGTGGCCGGCCATTTCCTCGACAGGTCGATTATCGCCTGAGCCGTGCCGGTGAAGGACATCCGCCCACGCACCTGATCGATAAGATAAACATTCGCCTTGCTTCTCGCCCACACTTGGCCAACCACGTAATCCGAGTCGTCGCCTTCCTTGAACGCCATGTCCCAGGACTGCGCCCACTGGTCGAATTTCACCGGCAATTCGTGAGGGTAATAGAATTTAAGCCACTCCGACCTGAAGATGTTTCCGCCGTCCGCTACCGGTGTTTGCTGGTACAGCGCCGCCCACTGATAAGAACCTAAAGTGGCTTTGGTGCGGGTGAGGTATTCCAGGTTCCACCGTTCCGGATGCAGCGCTTCGCCTTCCTTTCGGTGTTCTTCGTCGGCGGTGGCGATACCGGGAAAACTTATGACTTCCCATTTCTCGCCGTCCTCTTCGGCCATGCGTTGTAACAGCCGGCCCGCCAGGTCGTCACGGTGCCAGCGGGTCATAGTCAGGAGAATGCCGCCGCCGGGTGAAAGCCGGGTGTACGCGGTCGAGGTGAACCAGTCCCACACGCTTTGCCGAACCGTCGGGCTTTGCGCCTCCTGGAAGTCCTTCACCGGATCGTCGATGTTCAGGATGTCCGCTCCCATGCCGGTAATGGTTGGATTGTCGATGATGCGCTGTACGTCCCGGTTCATCCGGCTTATGAGTTCAGCCGCGTAACTGGCGGCAATCATGGACAGGTCAGGGTGTTTGCCTAACGCCCAGGCCGGTAAATACCGCGACACCAGCTCCGACTTTCCTTGACTCTGCTGCATGAACACAATGAGCCGGGGGGAACGTTGGTTCACCACGTCGTCGAGGAACCGTTCCAGCGCGTCGGCGAGAGCGCAATGCACCCAGCCAGCCTGATATGCCGGGAAAAGATACTGGATAAAGTCAATGAGACTGCGCCGCGCCAGCTCCCTACGCATCAGCTCCGTCGCCGCCGTTGTCATTCGTTTCCGCCTCTCGCCGTATGTGTTCCCGCAGTTCTTCGTTCGTCATCTTGGAAAAGTCGGCCTCGCCCACCGATATTTTGCCGACCGCCATCGACACCAGGGGCGGCACACGGTCCAGCCCCAACAGCTTCGCGCGGCGCTCCTCAATCCGGAGAACCGCCGCCACCGCCTCGGCGTCACCTGACAGCGCCGCCTCCCACGAACCGGTAAGCATTTCATCCAAGCGCGTCAGCATTAACTCCCGGAGTTCTTCAGCCGGTTCCGCCCGTGCCTTCGACAATGCAGCCTGAACCGCTTCATATGCGCCGGATGCGGATGCGTAGCCAATTTCCTCCGCTATCTGCCGATAGCCCACGCCAGCCTCGCGTAATTCAAGCGCCCGGATTTGTCGCTGTTCCACCTCAAGTTGTGCGGGATTTGTTCGCTGTCTTCGTGCCATATTTCACCCCGTATTGTTGAAACCATGACCATTTGAAAATAGCCCCCGGACAGCCCACGCCGCCGGGGACATGCTTCAACTACCCTTTTTCGACGCTTGTTGCGGTGATGCAGCCGGCCTCCTGATACCGCCCCGGCTACCTCTTGCCGGCGCACTGCCGCGTGTGTGCCTGTCGCGCATGGTCACCTCCTATCTTTGTGAGAATCGCGGATGCGGGATACGCTCCGCCCTTTCAAAACCCGGTCCACCGCCCGACCGTCCAGATACTTGTCGCCGATTCGCTCAAGGCCGTGGTCCCGGAGAAAACGCTCTTTCGCTTCCCTGGTGGCGAAATAGATGCAGAACCAGTTCTCGGAATCGGTCGCCGCCACCTTCCGTTGGTCCTCTTTGGTCAGACGGTTCCGGAACGCGGCTTCAACCTCGCCGATTTCCTCTTTGCAAGCATCCTCCAGGCTCTTGGCCGGCTTCTCAGCTTTCGCCTCCGGCTTGCCCTTTTCCATCTTGGCGAAGGCTTTTCTGCCCAATGCCAGCTTCTTTAAATCCGCCACTATTCACCGTCCTTTCCGTCGTTCGCATGTAATAGAAAATCTATTTCGACCAGGGGGAACCAGAATTTCAACAGCTCGAAGTCGTCGGGCAAATGGTCCCGCAAGGGCTTCACAAAGCGCCAGTCTATGCCGTCGAATGTCCTCGGCTTCGGCTTGAATATCTCGTAGTCAATCGGCAGTTTGATACCGTGGCGTTCGATGACGGCCATTACGTCGGCTGTTCTCATGTCAAAAATCGGGTGAAACTGTTTACGGGAAAAGGTCTTTGCCCGGCTCTTGGTGATATGTACGCGGCGCCTTGGCGAGTCGGCGGCGCGAACACCATTCGCCGTCCAGGTCGTTGCCTCCGGCCAACCCAAGTCCTCGGCCAGCCACCGGCGAACATGGTCGTAGGTGAAGCGGGTACACCGGTCCAATCCAAGGTCGGTTATTGCCCGGATGCGCTCCGGTGGTTGCAGGACGCAATGGCCAAGCATCCGGTAAAACGAGATGTGCGGTAGGCGGATGATGCGGGTTTGGAACCAATCCTCGAAGTAATCCAGGCTGTCCTCGATGAAGCGCATGCCGGGGATAATGTTCAGGTGAAAGGGGACGATTTCGGAGAACAGCCCGCTTTCGCGAAGCTCCAACCAGGCCGCGATACTGTCCTTGCCCCGGCTGAATGCCAGGAGACAGCGCCCGCCCGACAGTTCGGCGATTTCTTCCATGACTTCTCGGCGGGTGAAGGCGAAGGGTTTGGGGGTGGACTTGGGCTTGCTCATTTGTCGCCCTCCTTCTCGGCGTCGCCGGTCAGGTAGGGAGCAAGGACTGCCTTCACCGCCGCCTTGATTTGGTCGGGGATGTTCGGCCAAGCCAAAGCAATTCCGGCTAGTGCCCCGTAAAGCCTATATTTTCGGATAGATTTGCGTTTTCGCGCCCTTGGGCAAGGCGGAGCTTCGCAGGCAATATTGAATATATTGTCAAGAAGTTCCAACGCAACCCAAGGGCGCGAAAACGCAAATCTATCCGAAAATTTAAGCTTTACGGGGCACTAGGTCGGGGGGCAATTCGGGCAGGGTACTATTCTGACAGAAATTTACTTGGGTGTCCCTGGGGGTGTCCGGTGATATTATGCCACCAGATAAATCATTGTTATCGCAGGAATTAACATTATCGTGTATCGGCTTGCTAAGCCGTCATATGGGGTAACCTGTATCGAGGGTTCGAATCCCTCCCTCTCCGCCAAAAACCCCTGCGAGACAGGGGTTTTTGACGTTTCAGGGGTGGGGTTCGAATGAGGTTTTGACTCCTTCGACGAGCCCTTGTAAGTCCATGCGGACACTTCCTAACGTACCAAACACTTTAGAAAATCGAAAAGCATTTTTGTATTTTTTTGGCAGCGCCTATCGAACCTCCAAGCCGAAAACGACGACAAGCGACTCGTGGCTTGGCCTTTCTCATGGCGAGGCCTTATTGTTTAAACAGCCGTTCCATTTCCCTGCGAATGCGAACGGCCGGGTTCGCTTCGTCATAGGTGATGTCGGACCATTTCACCGGTTCGCCGGCTTTTACCGGCTGGTTCAGTTTGACATTGTTGCACAGGCCAAGCGGTACGCCGCCGCAGGCCAGGGAGTCGCCCGCCCGCATCAGCTTTCCGTAGACGCAGTAACCGCCTTCGCCGTCCAGAATATCGCCAGGCTTGAGATCCCGCTTGGCGGTGGCGACGACGTCCCCCGAAAAGGTCACGGGGAAGCCGGTGGCTTCGCGGCGGGTGGCAATGGCGGCGACGCTGATGCCGAGTTCGAGGCCGATCATGTGGTAGGGGCGGTAGAGCGCGGTGTACTCGCCGGAATCATCCGTTCCCATGCCGTATTCATGGAAGCAGTTCTGCAGATATTCCGTTTCGCCCTTGAGCACTACGTATATTCCGTAGCGGAGATCGCGGTAGACCGGCCGGCCGTCCCGTTCCAGACTGGAAATGACCTCGACTTGGCCGCCTGTCAGCGGCAGCAGGCCGCCGTCGGCGATGGGCTTTAGAATCCGTGGCAGATCGTCGGCGCCGCAGGGAGGGAATTGAAGACCGGCCGGATTGACGCCCAGGCCGGTGGCGTTGGCAACCGCCGCCATTTCAATCGCCGACTTGGTGCCGTCCAGGAACGAGTTGAACATTTTCGGATTCATGCCGCCGCGTTCCGCCTGTTCGGGCGTCAGGCCATAATATTGCCAGACCGTCTCCGGGGTCGACGCGTGGTAGGAGGGGAGGTATTTGGTGCCTTTGCCGGCGGCGACCACTTCGAACCCGGCCGTGCGCGCCCAGTCCACCATGTCGCAAATCATGGCCGGCTGATCGCCGTAGGCCAGCGAGTAAATGATGCCGGCCTCCCGCGCTTTCCGGGCCAGAAGGGGACCGGCGACGGCGTCGGCCTCGACATTCACCATGATGATGTCTTTTTTGTGCTCGCAGCAGGCGAGGACGTTGGCTATGCCAATCTCGGGATTGCCGGTAGCCTCGATGACGATGTCGATGCAGGGCGACGAAACGAGCCGGGCGGAATCCTCAAGCAGGCAGGTTCGGCCGCTTTTCGCCGCTTCTTCGAGGGAAGGCGCGGCGATTTCCTTTTCGGTCCAGTTGGCACGCTTGAAAGACGCCATAGCCCGGAGCTTGGAGATGTCGGCGACGCCGACCAGGTGAAGGCCGGGGATTTTCCGCACTTGGGCCAGGAACATGGTCGCGAATTTGCCGGCCCCGATCAGTCCCACCCGTGCTGGTTTACCGGACGCGGCGCGTTCTTGAAGCAGTCGGTGCAAGTTCATTGAACGTATCCTCCTATTTTTTCATCTCGGCAACAGGCCGTCTAACGGAAAGAAATATTTGGGGTTCGTGGATGGATTGTTAAAAAAGCCGCGACCAACTGCGGCGGTCGCGGCTCGTGGTCGTGAAATGGGGCCCCCCGTGCCGGCTCCCAGCGGTTACTTGTTGGGAATGTGAATGGCGCGTTTCCTCGCCGCCAATGCCGCTTCGCGTAGAGCCTCGCCGATGGTGGGGTGGGCGTGGATGGTGGCGATCAATTCATCCAGGGTCGCCTCGCAGCCAATCGCCAGGGCCCCCTCCGTAACCAAATCGGTGGCGCGGGGACCAACCATGTGCAGCCCCAGAACCTCGCCGTACTTTTTCCCGGCGATGATTTTCACCATGCCGCCGCCGCCGCCCATAATCAGCGCTTTTCCATTGGCGGCCAGGGGGAAGCGGCCCACCACATACTCCAGCCCCTTGGCCTTCGCCGCCTCTTCCGTCAGGCCCACCCCGCTGAACTCGGGGTTGGTGTAGACGCAGGAGGGACTGGTCCCGGCGTCGAAAACCGCAGGGTGTCCCAGCGCGTTCTCCGCCGCCACTTCACCCTGCGCCGAGGCGATGTGCGCCAGCATACTGCCGCCGGTGCAGTCGCCGACCGCGTAAATTCCCGGGACATTCGTCTCCTGGCGCTCATTCACCAGGATGCGTCCGCGCTCGTTATTGATTCCGGCGGCGGACAGGTTCAGGGCTTCGGTATTGATCTTCCGGCCCACCGACACCAATACCTTTTCGGCGACGACCTCCGCCTTCCCGCCCTTATCCTCAAGGGACACCGAGGCCGTGCCGCCATTGTCCGCGACCGACAGCACCTTCGCGCCAGTCTTGACGACCACGCCCTTTTTCTCCAGGGTCGAACGCACCAGCCGGGTGAGCTCGCGGTCCATCATGGGAAGAATTTCCTCCAGCATTTCCACAATCACCACCTTGCAGCCGAAGGTCGCGTAAACCGTCGCCATCTCCACGCCGATTACGCCGCCGCCGATTATCGCCAGACTGGCGGGAATTTTAGCCAGGGACAGGGCGCCGGTGGAATCGAGGCACTGTTTGGCGTCGAGGCCCGGAATCGGCGGCTGCGCCGGAATCGACCCGGCGGCAATGATGATTTTGTCGGCGCGTTGCTTTTCGCTGCCCACCGTCACCTCGTTTTTGCCGGTGAACGCCGCCGTGCCTTTCACCACCCTGACCCGGTTGACCGCCAGCAGCCCGCCGACCCCGGTCACCAACTGTTTGACGACCGCGTTTTTCTTGGCCATGACTTGGCCGAAATCCACCTTGACCTCCGACGCCAAAACGCCGTACTCGGCGCCGTGCTTTGCCTCTGCATAAATTTCCGCGCTATGGAGAAGCGCTTTCGTGGGAATGCAGCCGACGTTCAGGCAGGTGCCGCCTAGATTTTCCTTCTCCACCAAGGTGACTTCCCCGCCCAATTGGGCGGCGCGAATCGCCGCGACGTAGCCGCCGGGACCGCCGCCGATTACCAGTACCTTCATATCTTTCTCCCGCCCTTATTTTATTTCAACGCCCATCTGTTCCTCGTAAATTTTGCATACCGCAGAATGGTCCTCGTTCACCCGGCCGGTCGCTTCCAGCTGGTTCATCAAATCCAACGCCAGTTCCGCCATGGGAATCCTCACCCCCATTTCCTCCGCCAGCTTCACCGCGTTCTTGAGATCCTTCTGGTGCACTGCGGTCCGCGCCGCCGGGGAAAAGTCCCGGCTGAGGATCTTGGGAACCTTCACGTCCATCACCTTGCTGCCGGCAAAACCGCCGCGAATCGCCTCAAACAGGGTTTTGGGATCCAGGCCCGCCTTGACCGCGAAGGCGAAAGCTTCGCCGATGGTCCCCAGGTAAATCCCCGCAATGATGTTGTTCGCCAATTTGGCGACGCTGCCGTTGCCGCTGCCGCCCATGTAGGTGACGGTCGACCCCATGCAGGAAAGAAGCGGCTGAACCTGGTCGAAAACCGGACGCTCGCCGCCGCACATGATGGCCAGGGTGGCGTCCCGGGCGCCGACGTCGCCGCCGCTTACCGGACTGTCAATAAGATGCATGCCGCGCTTCCTCACCTCCGGTTCCAGGGCGCGGATGACCCCGGGCGCGGTGGAACCCATGTCCACCAGGACTGTTCCCGCTTTGGCTTTATTCAAGGCGGCGGTAACGTTGTCGCGAAGAAGTTCGTTCGACGGCAGGCACAGGAAAATCACTTCCGACCCGGCGAACACCGCGTCCGCATGGTCCGCCGCCTTGCCGCCCGCGGCCTGGAATTTTTGTCGGGGTTCGGGGAAAACGTCAAAGCCGGCGACAGACGCGCCGCTTTTTTTCTGCAGGTTTATTGCCATTGGCAAACCCATTATGCCCAGGCCGATGAAACCGATGTTCTTCATTACCTAGCTCCTTCAAGTCCGGCCCGCCGTCCGCCGCCCGCCGTCCGGAGGTTCCCCGCAGGGATGGCCGGATGGGCGGGCGGCGGGCGGGCCGAGGCGGGGGATTACATTAACATCTGCCAGGGGTTCTCAATCATCTTGCAGACCTTCTGCAGGAATTGCGCCGCCACCGCCCCGTCCACCGTGCGGTGGTCGGCGGTCAGGCTTAGGCCGATGCGGGACTGCATGGCAATGGATCCGTCCTCCTTCTGAACCGGAACCTTGGTGATGGCGTTGACGCCGAGAATGGCGCTTTCCGGTTGATTGATAATGGGCGAGAAGGATTCCATGCCGAACATGCCCAGGTTGGTGATGGTAAAGGTGCCGCCAGTGAGTTCGTCGGGATTCAGTTCGCCCGAACGCGCGCGCGCGGCCAAATCCTTCACCTCTTTGGAAATCGCGGCAATGCCTTTCACCTGGGTGTCGCGGATAACCGGGACCACCAGACCGTCATCCAACGCCACCGCCACCCCCATGTTCACATAATCATGAAAAATCACGTCGTTGCCGTCGATGCTGGAATTGACGTAGGGGAAGGCCTGGAGCGCCACCGTCACCAGCTTGCAGAGGATGTCGGTGTAGCTGATTTTTTGGCCGTCCCGGGAAAGTTCATCCTTCAAACTTGCCAGGGCGCCAACGTCGGCGGAGCGGTTGAAGGTAACCGTCGGGGCCGTGGTCCAGCTTAGGCTCATGTTCTTTGCTATGGCGCGGCGCATGGCGGAGAGGCGCTGGCGGCGAATCGGCTGGCCGGTAACCGGCAGGGGTGCGGCCAACGCCGCTGACGCTCACCACCCGGCC
>JAVBTZ010000025.1:0-20600 GCA_031555915.1 Planctomycetota bacterium | reverse complement strand
CATCCAAATGGGGACGGTTTATATTCAGCCTCCGCGACCGCTGGATTCCTCACTACCGTTCGGAATGACAAGCGTACTGCTTTTCCCCAAAGGGAGCCCTGTTATCAGCGTACTGAAAACGAAGCCGTGAACGGTTACCCGAAATCAAACTTGCACCACCGAGTGTGAGACAATACTTCGATGCGAACCTGTCTATAATGGAATACTACAAAGATTCTTCACAGGTTCAGGAGCTGGTGGAACTCTATCTGCAAGATGGAGTTCTGGGGGAAAAACACCGGGTTGACGCAACACATGTCGCACAAGCAACGCTTCATGGTTGCGACGGAGTGGTTAGTTGGAATTACCGGCATTTGGTCCATCCCGATAAATCTTCGTTGTTCAACCTGATTAACGTCGCCCATGGCCATCCGCAATTGTTTATCGTTACTCCAAGAGAGGTGAAATACCATGCAGAAAAAAACCAAGGATAAATACGCTTGTTTTCAGTGGATTCGTGACATTCGTGAACAAATGACGCGGGACATGGAAGGAATGACGCTGGAAGAGCGAGCGGCATATATGAACGCCAGAGGCGAGGAAGCCCAAGCGAGTCGGCAACATTTCACCCCGGAAGAAGCAAAACGAATTCGTGACGAGTATTTGAATGCACCGATACCGGTGAAAAAAGAACCCAAGTCAAAAAGAACGCCTAGGCGAGCCAAAGATCCAGTGTCCAAAAACACAACCAACCGAAAATCACGCAAACCGCCCGGCTTAAAAAAGATAAGCGTAAAATAATTTAACCGAACTACTACCTCTCCAAACCGAACTACTACCTCTCCACAAAAATCCCCGGCAACCTTTAGGCGCCGGGGATTTTTATTTTATTGCCGCGAAACTATATTTATCCGGGGTTTTTTCACCACCCCGCCGCCTCAATTTTCGCCATGACCGCCGGCACGGTGAAGCCGAGCTTCTCCGCCACCATCTCGGCTTTACCCGACAAGCCGAAGCAGTCCAGGCCGATGAAAAGGCCGGAGTCGCCGATAATCCCCTCCCAGCCCTGGACCACGCCGCTTTCGATGACGAGACGCTTCTTCAGGCGTTTCGGCAGAACTTTTTTGCGGTAGCCTTCGGCCTGGTTCTTGAACACTTCCAGACAGGGGGCGGAGACAATCCGCACCGCTTTTCCCGCTTCCTTGAGTTTTTCCGCCACCGCGATCCCCAGGTGAACGTCGGAGCCGCTGGCGATGATGAGGATTTCGGCGCTACGTTCCGCATCGGTGTCGAGGATGTACATCCCCTTGAGGGTCTCGCGGGCGGGGGCGAATTTGCTGCGGTCGAGGACCGGCAGGTTCTGCCGCGAGAGGCAGATGGCGGAGGTGCCGGCTTTGCGTTCGAGCATCGCCTGCCAGGCGAAGGAGGTTTCGTTGGCGTCGGCGGGACGCCAGACGTTCAGGCAGGGGATCGCGCGGAGGGCGGCGAGCTGTTCCACCGGTTCGTGGGTGGGGCCGTCTTCGCCGACCATGATGCTGTCGTGGGTGTAGACGAAAATGTTTTTGAGGTTCATCATGGCCGAAAGCCGGACGGCGGGCCGCATATAGTCGTGGAAAACCATGAAAGTGGCGGAATAGGGGATGAAGCCGCCGTGGAGGGCCATGCCGTTCGTAAACCAGCCCATGGCGTGCTCGCGAACGCCGAAGTGGATGTTACGGCCGAGGAAAGCGCCCCGGTTGATGTATTCGGGATTGGGGCCGGTTTTGATGTCGGTTTTGGTGGAAGGGGTCAAATCGGCGGCGCCGCCGACCAGTTCGGGGATCACCGCCCCGAGTTGGTTCATGACCGTCCCGCCGGCGGCGCGGGTGGCGAGGGGCTTGTCGGCGGGGAATTCCTCCAAAGTGTTTTTCCACTGTTTGGGGAGTTCGCCCGCAATCACCCGCTGGAGTTCCCGGGCGGTGGGGTGATGTTTTTTCTGGTAGGAGGCGAAGATTTCGTTCCACTGCTGCCGGAGGGCCAGCCATTCGCCCCGGCGGACGTCGAAATAATGCGCCACGTCTTCGGGGACAAAGAAATCCTCTTCCGACCAATTGCGGTTTTTCTTGGCGGCGTGGAGCTCGTCTTTGCCGAGGGGTTCGCCGTGGGCGGAGTTTTTGCCGGCTTTGTTGGGAGCGCCGAAGGCGATGGTGGTTTTAGCGATAATCAGGCTGGGGCGGGTTTTTTCCGCCTTGGCGGCAACCACCGCGTTATCAACCGCCGCCAGATTTTGTCCGTCGATTTCCTGGACGTGCCATTCCATGGCCTGGTAGCGTTCGGCGACGTTTTCGGTGAAGGCGAGGCTGGTATTGCCTTCGATAGTGATGTTGTTGGAGTCGTAAATGACGATCAATTTGCCGAGTCCGAGGTGTCCGGCCAGGCTGGCCGCTTCATAAACCGTACCTTCCATTTGACAGCCGTCGCCGGTTAATACGTATGTATAATGATCGATGATGTCGAATTTTGGGGTGTTGAACAATTCCGCCAGCATGCGTTCGGAGGCGGCCATGCCGACGGCCATGCTGAAACCGGCTCCCAGGGGACCGGTGGAAGCTTCGACCCCTGGGGTCAGGCCGTATTCGGGGTGGCCCGGGGTGCGGGATTCGAGTTGCCGGAAGTTCTTGAGGTCGTCGAGGCTCAGGAAGCCTTGGAGATGGAGCATGGCATACAGCATGGCCGAGGCGTGGCCGGCGGAGAGGACGAAGCGGTCGCGGTTGAGCCATTTATCGTCTTTGGGATCGATGCGGAGGTGTTTGGTCATCAGGACGGTGGCGATTTCCGCCGAGCCCATGGGGAGGCCGGGATGTCCGGAGTTGGCCTTCTGGACCTGATCGGCGGCGAGAAAGCGAATGGTGTCGGCGATTCTCTGCGCCAATTCCGGCGAGGGCGGCTGTAAAACCAATTCTGGTCCATCTGCCATGATTATCTCCTTAAAAGGTTGGAAGTTGGTGAGAGCCGACGCGGCAAGCGGGAGTACAAAAAAGACCGTCGCCCAGGCCGAATGCCGGGCACGTTCCATGGCGTCAAGCTAAACCCATTCTAAGAAAGCCGGGGGGGCGCGTCAAGGTGCTACAATATTAAGGGGAAAGGCGGGATATTCTTCGGAGACCTGCGGCGGGCTGGCTTGCGGCCGGGTCTTTTTTCCGAATGGTATTGAATGGAAATGCGCCAGCTAAATTTGTATAAATGACAACACCCGAGATTGTTGGTGAAAATTTACCAGGACGGTAATATAGACCATCCGGATAAATCTCCCGCATTCAGTTCAGTACGAAAACCCTGGCGCTACATTATTCGGAACCACGGCCCAAATGTCATTCCGAACGGTAGTGAGGAATCCAGCGGCGAGAGTGGCCGAGTATAAGCCGTCCCCATTTGGATGTGATGGGACCGCCCCGACGTGCCGAATGTAAAGCGTTTTTACTCAGCTCCTGCGACCCCTGGATTCCTCGCTACCGCTCGGAATGACAATCGCTTTGTTTTCTTTAGCATGCTACGACTTGGTTCTCGTACTGGATTTGAAGTGAGCAAGAATTATCCGGACGGTCTATACCGCCGGGAGATTGTTTTCTTTGCCGTTGTTTGCTTTGCCGCGTTGTTCGGTGCTTTGTTTTGGAAAGGACTGGCTCATGCCTAGTAACCTCTTCCGCCGTTTGGCGGCGGTAGTCGTTCCCTGTTTATTAATAGTGGGTTCCGCCGGCATTGCCGCCGGCGAAATCTATTCGACCATGCGTAACGTCAACGCCGTTCCGGAAGCGCACGGCTTCCGCCTGAATCCCGCCTTCGACGCCACCGTACCCCAGCAACCTTCCGATCTGTCGCCGCCGCAGGCTTTCGAAATCCTCCGTCCCTCCGACAAACCTGTCACCATCGGCCGCTTGTTCACCTCCTGCAGCTGCATTCAGCTGGAAGCCAACAAGCGCACCTTCCGTCCCGGCGAACGCGCCGTCCTGCAGCTGCATAACATCCGCCCCACCCCGCCCGCCGGCCAGGTCTACGCCCTTTTCGTGCAAATCACCAGCCCCATCCGCGCCACCCTCCGTTTCGACACCTTTGTCCAGACCGGAGCCCCCGGGCCTGGCGCCCCCAACGGAAGCTTCGCCGGAGCCGGAAACGACCATAACCCAGGCCAACACTCCGGCCAGGACAACCCGGGCATGATCGACGTAAACGACCCGGGCGCCAGCGCGCTTCTGTACAATCAAAACTTGAACCAACCAAACTTGAGCCAAACCGGTTCGGTTGCCCCCAACCTCAACCCCTATGGTCAAAATCTCCCCGGGACCCAGATCGCGGTCGCCCCGGTCGCCGCCCAGGTTGCCGACCGGGGAGTGAGAACCGAACATAAAGAACCGAAAATCTCCGCCGTCAAGATTATCGAGGAAGATCCGATTGTTCCGGTCGCCCCGGCCGCCGCCCAGCCGGTTCTGCCGGTCGCCCCGCTGACGGTGGCGATTGAACCGGAAAAAGTCGTCACCCAGCCCCAAACTCCCCCCGCCCCGCCCGCCCCGCCTGCCGCCCCGCTGCCGACCGCCCCCCTGACCGCACTGCCCACGGCGCTTCCGACCGCGCCGGTGGCGGTGGCGCCTCTCGGCAAGCCGCTTACCCCGCCGGTCCGGCCCCTTCCGACCGCGGAAACGGAAGTGGCGGCCAAAACCGCGGAACGTAACCGCATTCTGCCGCCGACCGCTCCTATCGCCCCCGTCAATCTTGCCGACAATTCCGCCGATGAGGAGGAAGAGGAAGGCGAGGAAGGGATGGATTCGGAAAGCCGCGAAGACAGTTTCCTGACCGATCTCGACGTCGACGCCGCTGCGGCGCCGGCCAATAATTTCCCGCCGGTTGTAGTCAATACCCCCGCGCCCATAGGCGTCGGCATCGTCCCGGTGCAAACCGGCCTCCCCGCCCTGCCGGGCGTTTCCATGCCGGTGCCGGGCCGGGTCGCCGTCGCCGTTCCCGCTCCGCCGGCGCCAAGCCTGCCCCCGCTGCCTCCGGTCGCGCCGCTGGTCATTGAGACTCCGGTCCCAACCGCCCCCGCCGCCGGCGTGGTAGCCCAGGGCACCCGCAGGACCGCGGTCATCCCCGCCCCTACTACCGCCGTAACCGTCGCCACCCTGCCTCCGGTGGCCGGGAATGTCGGGGCGCCGGCGCCGATCGCCCAGCCGACCCTTACCGCCATACCTGCGGCCACCGCCGAAACGGGCCGCATTTCCCAGGCGGAAATCAATGCCGGACAAGCTCCTCTCGGCCTCCCCCCCACCATCGTCGCCGGACCTGGCGCGGTGCTGCAATCCGGCCCGCAGATCCCCCTAGCCGCACGAAATGTCCCGGCCGCCGGGCAGCCAACCGCCGCCGCCCCCATAACCGGCGTGGAGCTTTCGCCGGAAGAATATGAAAGGATGATGGTCCAGGCCCGTTACGACAACACCCTGGACAAGGACATCCTCACCCAGTTCGAAAATGTCCCGCCCCCCATCGACCCCTTGGCCGGCAAAACCGAAGTCCAGGAACCGGCGGCAAAGCTGGAAGGCACCGCCGACCTCGCCATTGATTTCGGCGATTCCCTGGACGATCTCCCGGCCGCGCAAACCCGGCCCCGAATCGCCGTCCCCGTTCCCGCCGCTCCCGCTGTCCGGGTTCAGCCGCAAGTTGCCGCCCCGGCTGCCAGAGCCGAGCGCAGCGCCGGGCAGAGCCAAACTTCTCCCATTATCCTCCCCCACGCCGACATTATCCCTTCCGCCGCCGGTGAGGCCGCCGCTGAGGCCGCCGCTGCCGTGGGCGCGGTGCAGGCCGGAACCAGAAACGGGGAAGTGGTGGACGGCGGGGTAAGGGGCATGGTGCGGGGCAACTGGGAGTCGCCGGAACAAGCGCAGGCGCACGGGATCAAGGTCAGTGAAATCGATTTGCCGCCCGAACCTGCCGCCCGTCAGCCCCAGTATCCCGCCATCATGACCACCCCCCTGACCGCGCCCGCGACCGGTGCGGGAGTGGTGACGGTACCGATTCCGGTGCAGATTCAGGCGACTCCCCCTGCCGCACCGGCGCCGCAGGTTCAGCGGCCGGTCTTGGTCCAGCCGGTTCCGGCGGTGGTGCAGCAGCCGGTGTTGGTGCAACCGCGTCAGGTTATGCCGCAGTCGCCGGCGCCGTTGACGCTCCGTGAGATCGAACCCGCTCCCATTGCCCCGGCGACGGTGGGGTCGTTGCCGCCGGCGCAGACGGTGACCCGTTCGACCCGGACGGTGATTCCCCGGGACGGCGTGCCGATTCCGCGTCCGGTCGAGCGTAATCCGAATGCCAGGAAGCCGGTTCAGGCGGTGTCGCTGATAACGGTAGGGGTGCGGGATTTGCCGGCCGCGATACGTTTTTACGAAGCGTTGGGCTGGACCCGCACGGCGGCGGGCAAGTATGACCAGACCGCTTTTTTCCAACTGCAGGGTCAGGTTTTGGCGCTTTATCCGATGCATGATCTTTTGCGGGAGCAGAACATGCAGAATGCGATGCCGGAACCGGGCGGCATTACTTTGGCCTTGCATGTTCAGGACAAGGCGGATGTTTGGTCGGTTTATCAGCGGTTTATGGATGCGGGGGGGACGTCTTTGCGGGTTCCGTCGGAGATGCCGTCTGGGGCGGTTTCGTGTTATGTGGCGGATCCGGACGGGAATCCCTGGGAGATTTCCTGGGTGCCGCAGTTCCATATTGATGAAGACGGCGGGTTGTGGCTGCCGTGATGTGGGTTGTCGGGTAGGATGTGGATATACCGGTATCGGCTTGAAATGGTGCTTTTGTATTTTGGGGACATGTACGAATGGCGCTGAAATAAGAATAAGCCTTTGCGAGCGATGATTTAATATAATTTTTTACCACAGAGAACACAGAGAACCACTCTTAACTACGGAATTACGTATAGGGCAGCTCTAAAAATGGCATTCAGGATTAACTTCCATCCGTAGTTTAAAGTGGTTCTCTGTGGTCTCTGTGTTCTCTGTGGTAAAAATTATTTTAAATCATCGCCTCGCAAAGAATTAACCTTATATCAGCGCCATTCGTAACGTGTCCCCGAATTACAGAATAGCGCCATTCTCGGAATCGCCAAACTTCGGTCACGCCTGGTTGCGGTAATCGGGGAACAAGCCGCCCCGGCGGTAAAGGGGCAAACCGGACTGCGAATAGGCATGGGCCACCCGGAAAGCGGCAAGATCGTCGAAGGTGTTTCCTACGACCTGCATGCCCATGGGAATCCGGTTGTCCGCCAAGCCAATGGGAACGTCGACCACTGGATAGCGACTCAGCAGGTTCCAAATGTAGGTGACCACATAACCCGCCCCGGCAACCGGTTTGCCGTTCACCGGAACGGTGTCGGCGAACGGATCGTTATCCGCCTGCATATATGGCGTCAAGAGGGTGGGCATGACCAGCGCCTGGTAGCCGCGTGCGTAAACCTCATCCTGTAGCTGACGGTGCAACTTGGTCGTCAAGGCGTCGGAGAGGGCCATTTCCTTCGGCCCCTTGCTCTGCATCGTTTCCAGCGAATTGGAAACGTAACTGGTCAATTGTTCCGGGTTCGCACCCGCCTGCAGCAGCATGTCCCCCATCGCCGTCGACAGTAAACCGTCGGCGAAGGTTTCGAACAAGTTCTCCCCCCGCCAGCCCAGTTCAACCTCGTCCACCACCGCCCCCAGGCTCCGCAACGTTTCCACCGCATCCGCGAGCGCCTTCCGAACCGACCCGTCAATCCCCGCGTCAATCCAGGAAGCGAAATAATCCACCGCAATCCGCACCCCGCGCAAATTGTCGTAACTTTCCGGATAAACCAGCTTCGGCCTGAGTGACGCATGCACCTTGGGGTGCGGTCCGGCGATGGCGTTCTGCATCAACACCAAATCGCCGAAAGTCCTCGCCATCGGCCCCAGCGTCTCGAAGGAAATTTCCGAGGTGGGAACCCGGCCGAAGGGTGGCTTGAAACCGTAAACGCCGCATTGCGAGGCCGGCACCCGAATCGAACCGCCCATGTCGGAACCGGTCGCCAAAGTCGTGAACCCGGCCGCCAACGCGGCGCCGGAACCACCCGACGACCCCCCGACCGCGTAATGAAGATTCCAGGGATTCCTGGTTATGCCCCACAGCCGCGACCAGGTCTGCCCGTGCATATAGAATTCAGGCACCGTCGTCTGCATGTGCAATACCGCGCCTTCGGCCAGCAACATGTCGATGATGGCGCTGTTCTCCTCCGCCACCGGCGCATCCTTAAGTAGCAGCGAACCCATGGTGACCCGCCAGCCTTGGACGTCGTTCTCGTCCTTCACCGCGACGGTAATTCCTTCCAGCGCCCGCGCCGTTCCGGCCCGGTAGCGCTTCTCGGCTTCCTTCGCGGCGTTACGGGCCTCGGTGAAATGCTCGTAGCATATCGCGTTGACCTTGCCGTTCCAGGTCCGGTAATCGGCCGGTTCGTCGCCGCTGGTGTTCAGGGGGCCGTTGTATTTGGCGACGCGGGCAATCTGGGCTTCGAGAACGTCCAATGGCGACAAGGTTCCGGCCTGGAAAAGTGAAATTTGTTTCTCGGCGGAAAGATAGGCCAACTCATCCGTATCCGTACCCGCGAAGGCCGTGGTCGCGGCATCGGTCGGCGCCGCCGCAAACGATCCTCTCAGAGGAAAAAACGCCGCTTCCAGCGCCGCCAGGGCACTCAAGCGGAGAAAATCGCGTCGGCTCATCATTTTGTCGGACCTTTCAAGTGGTGGACTTTGGAAACATATACTCGTCTTGGCCTTGAGTGGCGTCTCCCCTTCCCCCCCCCTACCGCTCGCTCAGCCGCACATCCTCAATCCGCAACTCCAACCTGGGCGGCGAATAAAACGTATTCAAAGCCGGGGTAAACACGATATCCAACAACCGCCGCCCCGCCGACTCCAACACCGGCAAAAGCGATAAATTGTTAAACACCACCGCCCGATACGCCATCCCCCCCTGCGCCACATTAAAATGAAAATGCTGCCGCTGCGCCCCCATGAACTGAATGCTCCCCGCCGCCTTCACCCCCCGCGCCAAAAACTTCGGCTCCGGATTCCCCTGACCCACCGGCCGCAAAAGATCCATCTCGTCCACCAAACGGATATTGACGTCGGAAAGCTTTATCTCCATGTCGATATGCAAAGTCGGGGCAATGTTATTCTTGCGAATCTGCTGTGCGCACTCCTTGAAAAACGAGCGCCGCAAACCGTCGACATTCTCCTTCGCCACGGTAAACCCGGCCGCCAGCTCGTGCCCGCCAAAAGTAAGGAGGTGCTCCCGCGAATTCGCCATCGCCTGATAAAGGTTCAAACCGTTAATCGACCTGGCCGAACCCCGGCCCTTGTCGTGCCCCGAGGGGAAAGAAATGACCGCCGCCGGCTTCCCGAAAATTTCCGACAAGCGCCCGGCCACAATCCCAATCACCCCCTCGTGCCAACCCGACCGCGCCACCAGAATCGCCGCGTCATTGGCCAAATCATGCGTCTTCTCCGCCTCGCGGGCGGCTTCGTCGAGAATGGTCTGACAAAGGGTCTGCCGCTCGGTGTTCTGGCGGTCCAAAAGCTCGGCCAAACGCCGCGCCTTCTGCGGATCGTCCTCGACCAACAGCTCCAAGGCCAAATCGGCGTTGCCCATCCGCCCCGCCGCGTTCAAGCGGGGCGACAACGAAAACGCCACCCCCCGGGCCGTCAGGTCGGCCGTACCCAAGCGGCAAATGTCCAAAAGGGCGGAAATGCCCGGGCTGGCCCCGTGCATGGTCTTCAGGCCCCGGGCGACAATGGCCCGGTTCTCATCCACCAACGGCGCCACGTCGGCAATGGTGCCGATGGCGGCCAGTGGGAGGAGGGACAGGAGGGTGTCGCGCAGATGCGGGTCGACTTTCGGCGAACCGGACAATTTTTCGTACAACGCCCAAGCCAGCTTGAAAGCGACGCCGACGCCGGTAAGCTCACGGAAAGGATAGGATGAATCTTTACGCTTTGGATTTAGAATGGCGTAAGCGGGGGGGAGTTCGCGGTCGCCGGGTTCGTGGTGATCGGTGACGATCACCTCGACCCCGTTGTCGACCATGTATTTGATGTTTTCGTGCTCGGAAGTGCCGCAGTCGACCGTGACGACCAGGTCGACCTTTTCCTCCACCGCTTTCTGGGCAAAGTCGGTGGAAATGCCGTAACCTTCCTCGAAACGCGAAGGCAGGCGGAATTCCAGGGAATAACCTGCCGCCCGGAAAGCGCGGATCAAGAGGGCGCAAGCAGTAACGCCGTCGGTGTCGTAATCGCCGTAGACGATACACCGTTCCTTCGCGGTAATGGCTTTCGCCAAACGCGTAACGGCTTTGTCCATGTCGTCCATGCGCCAAGGAGGAACCAGAGTGTTGAGGGACGGCTTGAGAAAAGCGGCCACATCGGTCATCGACAACGTTCCCACTCGTTGAGCGACGATCGTGGCCATTATGGGGGATACGCTAAATTTCTCAGATATTTCCTCGACAACCGGCCCGGGTTCCGGCTTTAGCAGCCATCTGGCTGATGCCACGGGCGTCTCCAATTTTCTTATGAGAAATAAAACAATTCTTTTTCATAATACCGGAATCGCCAAGTCAGATCAATACGTTGTATGGAAAAATTGCTCCCGGCCGTTCATTTCCCGAATGCCCGGGGGAAACAAATTGTCATGGGCCGGCGAATATTGTACAGTATGTATTGGCGGCGAGCATATACTCGTCACGTATTGAAATTGTGAATTTCACCACAGAGGCACAAAGAGCACAGAGAACCACAATTTTATTGGGTGAATCCCAAAAATGCGGTTCTCTGTGTCCTTTGTGTCTCTGTGGTTAAATAAACTTTTCACAATCTCAGTCTGCGGCGAGCATATCCCCCGGCAGGCGCAGGGGCAATCCCCCTGCCAAGGCGGGCTTGGTTATTAATGCCGCCGGTTTTTTCACCCACACGGAGTCACCCCCTTGGCCATCTACAGTAAGAAAAAAGAAGATACCATCGTCAAGACTAAAAACTGGGCCAACGGCAAAGCGGCCGTTCCCAGTTATTGGCTGATTATTTTGGGGATTATCCTGCTGGCCGCACTGGGGGCGGGATTCTGGTGGACCACCCGCCCGACCCTGGCCAAAGCCCGGGCGCTACAGGCCGCCGGCGAGATGCAGGAAGCGGTGGCCATGTACACCAAACTGGCGGACGGGGGCGACAACGAAGCGGCGGACAAACTCGGCGCCATCTACTTCAACGGCACCGGCGTCCCCAAAAACCATTCCATGGCCCTCCCCTATCTCCAAAACGCCGCCGACGCCGGCAGCCTGCCGGCCCAAGTCATGCTGGGCGCCATCGCCTACCACGGCACCGGCGGCAAACCGGACTACCGCCTGGCCCTGGATTATTTGCAACCGCTCGAAAACAGCCGTAACGCCCAGGCCCTGGCCATTCTCGGCCGCATGTACTATTTTGGCCGCGGCGTGCCGGAAAATAAGGGAAAAGCCTTCCAACTGCTGTCCAAGGCTTGGGAACTGCGCAATTCCGATTCCAACGACCTCCTGGGCCTCATGTACTATCACGGCGACGCCACGCCGGAAGACCGGGCCAAAGGCAAGGAAATCCTGGCCCAAGTCCCGCCGGGACAGAACCCCGAAGTCGATCGCCTGCTGGGGGAATTATATTTTCAGGACGACGGCAATCCCGAACACCTTAAATTAGCCGCCCAACGCCTTCTGCCGCACGATCCCGGAGCCAGCCCCCTGGCCAATTACGCCCTGGGGGTTTTCAACTACGAAGGCATCGGCGGCAAAGCAAATTTTCCCAAAGCCTACGCCTACCTGCAGAAAGCCGAAGAACTCGGCCAAGAGCGGGCCGGCCTCCAATTGGGGGAAATTTACTACCAGGGTAAACTCGACGGCAAACCGGATTATGAAAAGGCGCGGCAGCAATTCGAACTGGCGGCCAAGGCCGGCGAGGCGCGGGCGGTGGAAAAACTGGGGGAAATATACTACTACGGCCACGGGGTGACGCAAGATTATCCCGAGGCGGTACGCTTGCTGCAGCGTTCCGTCGACCTGGCCCAGGCGGCCCAGGGCCCGGAAGAGGACAAATTCAATTTCCTGCTTGGTAAAGCTTATTATTTCGGTCAAGGGGTGGAGCCGGATTACGCCAAGGCGGTCGGGCATATCATGTGGGCGGCCGGCCACGGCAACCCCGAGGCCGAGATCATCATGGCGCAAATGTATTATTACGGCCGGGGGGTGGGCCAGGATTTCGACCAGGCGCTTTATTTTTTAAGCAACGGTTTGGCCAAGAAAACGCCGGCCGCCCTGAGTTTACGCGGGCGGATGTACTATTTCGGCGATGGCGGCAACTGGGACAACGCCACCGCCATGAAAATGCTGGAAGAAGCGGCGGCCGGAGGCGACGAAGATGCGGCCCGTCTGATCCGCGAAGCGCATTTACGCGAGCTGATGAACAAGGAAGACCGGCTGAAGACGGAAAAAAAACGGTAAGCTTTCCGTCGCCTGCTCCTTGGCATAGCATCGAAATAACTAAATCGAAACAACCATTTAATCCCGAAATCGGCGGCGGAAGCATCCGCAGCCGATTTTTTTAGCGGCCCCAAACCGCCAAACCGGCCGAAACCCATTTTCTCCTAACACCTTATCAAAACTACGGTAAAAGTTGAGGGACGGCGGATTTTTCCCCGGCCAGGAAAAAAATCCCATTTATTATAGGAAAAAAAATCCGTTCCGGCCTAAAGTTCCGGCTGCCTCAACCGTTACCATTATTGTGGGCGCAAGAGACCCACAAAACTAAACCCCGACAGCCCGGCGGCAACTGGGGGAAAGAAAAACCCCGGACTGCTAAGGAGACTACCATGGCTATGCCCACCAATGCTCGCAACCAGTACCTCAAAACCCAGGTCGAAACCGCGTCCAAAGAACAACTGGTGGTCATGCTGTTTGACGGCATTATCCGCTTCAGCGAACAAGCCCGCAAAGCCATCGAAGCCAAACAAATCGAGGAATCGCACCACTCGCTCATGCGCGCCCAGGCCATTGTCATGGAGCTTATCTGCACCATCGACCGGGAAAAGGGCGGCGAAGTCGCTTCCAACCTCATGGCTCTCCATGCCTATGCCTTCAACTGCCTCATCACCGCCAACATGAAAAAAGACACTTCCAAAATTGACGAAGTGCAGAACATCTACCGTCAGCTCCGCGAAGGCTGGGTAGGCGCGATGGAAAGCCTGGGCCTGACCGGCGCCAAAACCGCCGCCGCGTCCGCTCCGGTCGCCGGCCAGCCGGCTCCCCGCACCATCCCGACCGGCGCCGCTCCCCGCACCATCCCCACCGGTGCTCCCGTCGCCAAGACCCTCCCCGCCGCCCCGGCCCCGACCGCCCCGAACCGGCCGCAGATTGGCCCCGGCAACAACGGCATTCTTGCTTCGCGTCCGGCTGGCCTGCCTGCCGCCGCCGCCGCCGCTCCGGTCGCGCCCCGCGCCAACGCGGTTCCGGCCCACAGCCCGGTTGCTCCCGCCGCCGCCCCGACCTCGGCTCCGAAGCCGGGCATGGTTGGCGCCTACGGCGCCGGCCGCACGGCGATGGTTGGCGCTTACGCCGCCGCGGCCGCCGCTCCCGCCGCCGCCGCGGGTCAGCAGCCCGCCGCGAAAGCCGCCGCTCCGGTTGCGGCCAAATCCGCCGCGATGCTGAATGCTTACCAGACCGGCAACCGGAACATTGCGTGAAAATAAAATACTTTTACAATATCGAAGGGAAGAGGCGCTCGTTTGGAGCGCCTCTTCTTTTTTCGCCGGGCTTCTTTCTCACCGCCGAGGGACACGCATGTGGATGATTTATCCGATAATCTTTTTCGCCGCCTTTGTCGATTCGATTGCGGGAGGGGGCGGACTCATATCGCTGCCGGGTTATTTGGCGGTCGGTTTTCCGGCGCATTTGGCTTTGGGGACCAACAAATTCACTTCCTGTTGGGGTACGGGGTTGTCGGCGTTGCAGTTTGCCCGCAAGGGTCACATCAATTGGCGTTCGGCCGGGTTGGCGTTTTTGGGGGCGCTCGTGGGGTCGATGGCGGGGGCGCGTTTGGCGTTATATATTGACGAGCGGATGCTGACGTGGATTCTATTGGCCATTCTTCCCTGTGCGGGGGCGTTCATTTTATTTAGGCGGAATTTGGGGGCGGTGGAGCGGGTGTTGGCGCGGGAAAAGTTGATTATATATTCGTTGCTGGTGGGTTTGGGGATGGGCTTTTACGACGGCTTCTTCGGGCCTGGCACGGGGACGTTTTTAATCATCGCTTTTACCGTGGTGTTGGGTTTTCCCCTGCTTACCGCCTGCGGCAACACCAAGGCGGTGAATTTCGCCTCGAATTTGGCGGCGTTGGCGATGTTCATGTGGGCGGGGACGATTGATTATCAGGTAGCGATTCCGGGGGCGGTTTGCTCGTTGGTGGGAAATTATATCGGCACCCAATTGGCGATGAAGAAGGGGGTCAAGATTGTGCGGCCGATGATGATGTTTGTGGTGTCGTTGTTGTTGCTGAAGATCCTGTGGGATTTGTGCAAGGGGTAGGAATTACGGTTCCTACTCACCCTGAAGCCGCCACCTTCGCCCGCTCCCTGATTATCTCCGCCACAATGCTGACCGCGATTTCCGCCGGGGTGTCCCCGCCCAACGGCAAACCAATCGGACTATGCACCCGTCCCAAATCCTTTTCCCCGAACCCCAGCCCGCGCATCTCCCCGTAAACCGCCTCGCGCTTACGCCTACTTCCGATCATGCCGATATAACCCGCCCCCGTGCGTAAAGCCTGCGCCAACACCTCGCCGTCGAACGCATGCCCCCGGGTGAGGATGGCGACATAACACCTCTCCGTGACCGGAAACCCCAAAACCCCCTCGCTTAAACAATCCTTAAATTCCGGCACCACCACCACCCGATCTTGGGGCAGCCAGGGAAAGCGCGCGGGAGAGGCGAATTCCGGCCGATCGTCCAACACCGTCACGGCGAAATCCGCCATGTCGGCAATCCGGGCCGTCGCGAGGGCAACATGCCCCCCGCCCGCCAAAACCAAACGCGTCCGGGCGTACACCGGCTCCAAAAAATATTTCCGCCCCGCAAACGGCAAAAAGCACGCCCCTTCCGGCATAATCGCCAAAGCCGCCTTGGCCATAAGGTCCTCGTCGCCGGCCGCCGCCGCATCCAACAGCATGGGCGGCTGGGCCGGGGCGTTTTCGTCTTCGTTGATGCGGGTCAGGACATAGACGCTCTGGCCAAGGCGGATACGCCGCGCCAATTCATCGAAGACCGGGGCGTGTTCGGGGCTGTAACGTTGGATAAAGATGTCGACCCAGCCGCCGCAGATGAGGTCGGTGCCGCCGGCGGCGGAACCGGACATGTCGATTTTGAGGCGGCGCTGTTGGCCGTCGGCAAGCGTTTCGGCCGCTTCGTAGAGGGCCCGGGCTTCGGCCAGGCCGCCGCCGAGGGTGCCGTAAAGGTGTCCGCCCTGATCGACCAGCATTTTGGCGCCGGCGCTCCGCGGGACGGAACCGTCGGCTTCGGCGATGGTGGCGACGGCGACGTAGCCGCCTTGTTGGAGACGTTTGGCAAGGTTAAGCCAGAGATTCTCAGGCATTTGTTGACCCCCCTCATTTCCCAAATTCGCACGCGGGATAGCGGCACTCTTTACAGTTCGAACAAAAACCCCCATGCCCCAAAGCCACGATATCCTCAATCCCCACGCTAATCCCGGCCAGCAAGCGCGGCATCAGCAAATCAAAAATACTGGCCCGGTGATACATCACGCAACCTGGCAACCCCATTACCGGAATCCTCCGCCCTTCGTGCGGCAGATAGGCCAATAAAAACATCGCCCCAGGAAAAACCGGCGCTCCGTAAGTCACCACCTCCGCCCCGGTCGCGCGGATGGCACAGGGCGTCTGGTCGTCCGGGTCCACCGACATCCCCCCGGTAACCATCACCATATCCGCCCCTTGGCGGGCAAAGTCGAGGATGGCCTGTTTAGTCAGGTCGACGGCGTCGGAAGTCATCCGTTCCCCGATTAATTCCGACCCCCAGGCGGCAAACTTTTTCCGCAACACCGGCCCGAACCCATCCTTGATGCGGCCGTGATAAATTTCCGACCCGGTAATCACCACCCCCGCCTTGACCTGCCGATAAGGCAACACCTCGATTACCCGCCCCTGCTCTTGGCATAAACGCTCCGCTCCCGCCACGATCCGCTCTTCCACCATCAGCGGCACCACCCGAATCCCCGCCACCGCTTCCCCCAGGGCGACTTCCCGCAGGGTATGGAGGGTGGCGAAGGTGATGTCGCCGAGGCAGTTTATCTGCCGCAGGAGGTCCGCGTTCACGCGTAACAGCCCCTGCCGCGCGGCGGCGAAATTAATTCGGCCTTCCTTGACTTCGCTCAGGCGCAAGTTCGGCCCCGCCACTGCGGCGGCGAGACGCTTTGCCGCCTCCTCTTCGTGGATAAAACCGGCTGCGGGCTGGTAAACATACAGGTGTTCCTTGCCGAGGCGCAACAGCTTTTCGACGTCCTCCGGCCGGACCACATGGCCTTTTTTGAAAGCCCGGCCCTTTTCCACACCGGGGACGATAATGGTTATGTCATGGCACAGCACCGTGCCGACCGCCTCCTCAACCGGTATGGAAGTCATGCGGGGATGGGTCTTGGGATTGGCGGACATGAAAAGCCTCGTTTCGTTCTCGGTAATCGTTCATGGCTCCGGACTCAGAGCGATAAGAATTTCGCGGCAAAATTCTTATCGCTTTGAAACCGAAGCCGTGAACGGTTGCCATAATCAACCATTTGTAAGATTTACCGGTCTCGGCGAAAGTATCACATTCCGGACAGTCTGTCAATCGCGCCCCGCCGCCCCTTGCGCCTCTTCAACTCGCGGATATACTTGATGGATTGCTATTTGACTGCCGCAAATTATTGGGAGCCGCCCCTACCATGTCCACCCATCTCGACGCCGCCGGCAACGCCATCATGGTCGACATCGCCCAGAAAAGCCCGACCCGCCGCCTCGCCGTGGCGGAAGGTTATCTTTCGGCCGCGCAAGAGGCAGTCAGGGCCATACGCGACAATTCACTAATGAAGGGGGACGCCCTGGCGGTCAGCCGGGTGGCGGGCATCATGGCGGCCAAAAACACTTCCCGCACCATTCCCCTTTGTCACGACATTCCCCTCTCCTCCTGCACGGTGGATTTCGAAGTGGGGGAGACGGAAATCCGCGTCGTGTGTTCGGTCGCCTGCACGGCCGGGACCGGGGCGGAAATGGAGGCGCTGTCCGGCGTGACGACCGCCCTCCTGACCCTCTACGACATGGCCAAGGCGATTGACCGGGGCATGACCCTGGGGCGGATTAGGCTGCTCCATAAAAGCGGCGGCAAGTCAGGGGAATATCATGCCGACGCCGACGACCGCTAACCCACCGGCCAACGGCGAGGGAAAGGCAGCCACGCCCCTGTGCGACCGGCACGGGCGGGTCATTGAATACGTCCGCGTCTCCATCACCGACCGCTGCGACTACCGTTGCGTCTTCTGCCGGCCGGCCGCCGACAGCGTCAGGGACGACCCCGGCCCGGACCGCGCCGCCGCAGGCGGGAAGCCGGCCTTAAGCACGGCGGAAACGCTCCGCCTCGGTCGTATTCTGGCGGGAATGGGGGTGGCCAATTTCAAGATAACCGGCGGCGAACCGTTCATGAATCCGGACGCAATCCGCATCCTGTCCCGCCTCAAGGCCGAGCCGGCGGTCAAGACCGTCACCGTTACCACGAACGGCCGGCACCTCCTGCGTCAGGCCCGGCCGCTACTGGACGCGCGGGTCGATTGCGTGAACGTCAGCCTGAACGGCATGACCCCGGCCAGCTACGCCGCCCTGACCCGTTGCCCAGGGGCCAGGGTCGAGGAGGTTCTCGCCGGCATTATCGCCTTGCGGGACTTGGGGGTGAGGGTGAAAATCAACATGGTTCCGTTGTTCCAGTATAACGAAGCCGACATCATTCCCCTGCTGGAATTCGCCTTGCCGCGGGGGATACCGGTGCGGTTCATTGAACTCATGCCGCTAGGGGAAGGCAGGCATTACCGGGGCCTGTCGCGGGACGAGGTGGAAGAACGCATAACCAGGCGTTTCGGCCCCCTGACCCCGTTGCCGGGCCGGCAGGGGAATGGTCCCGCCGCCTATGCCCAGGTCGCCGGCTATGCCGGGGCGATTGGTTACATCGCGGCGTTAAGCCAGAATTTTTGCGCCGGCTGCAACCGTATCCGGCTTACCAGCGCGGGATTCCTGAAGACCTGCCTGCATCACCACGACGGCGGCGATTTGGCCGGCCCCATGCGTGAGGGAGAGGGAGACGAAGCCCTGTCGGAACGGATTCGCGCCATTGTCCTGAACAAGCCGGAGCGGCACCAGTTGCGGGTTTGCCCCGCCACCAGCGCCGGCGGCGGCGAGCCGATGCTCTCGGATGAAACAGGTCGACCCGTCCAAGCCATGCACAAGATTGGAGGATGATCATGGGAAGGATTAACGCCATTTGCACCAGCCCCGCGAAAGGGACCCCGAAGACCCCGCGGGACGTGGCGGTTCTGGTTGCGGGCCAGGGTTTTTCCGGCGACGGCCATGCCGGGGACGCCATACGCCAGGTGAGCATTCTGCCGCAGGAGCGGATTGACGCGTTCGCGCTGGCGGGGGCGGAGGTGAAGCCGGGGGACTTCGGCGAGAACCTGATTATATCCGGGGTCGATTTTTCCATTCTGGACGTGGGTTCGCGCATTCGGCTAGGCAACCACGCCCTGTTGGAGATTAGCCAATTCGGCAAGGATTGCCACGACCGCTGCCAAATTTACGACAAGATGGGCGACTGCATCATGCCCAAATACGGGGTGTTCGCGAAGGTGCTGCTGGGTGGAACCTTGCGGCCGGGCGACGAAGCGATGCCGGAACTGGTGCACCGGGTCGGCATAATCACGATCAGCGACTCGTGCAGCCAGGGCAAGCGGGAGGACCTGAGCGGCCAGATGCTCGTCGACATTCTCACCCGCACCACCATGACCACCCTTGCCGCCCGGGACACGGTCCCCGACGACATGGCGGCGATTGAGGCGGCCCTGATTCGCATGGCCGACGTCGACAAGGTGCGGATGATTCTCACCACGGGCGGGACGGGTTTTTCGAGTCGGGACGTAACGCCGGAGGCGACGTTGAAGGTGGTGGACCGGCTGGTGCCGGGTTTACCCGAGGCGATGCGGATGCGCGGGTTGCTGGCGAGCGAGAGGGCGATCCTGAGCCGATCCGTGGCGGGCCTCCGCGGGGGTTGTTTGATTATCAATATGCCCGGGAGCCCCAAGGCGGTGACGGAATGCTGGGATGCGATTGTATTGTCGCTGGAGCATGGCTTGAACCTTTTGGCCGGCGACACGAGCGAAAGCTACCGGGGGGTGGCATTGCCGGCTAGGTGAAGTGAGGCAAACGCAATTTGGGGACACTCACGAATGGCGCTGAAATAGGGCAAAACATTCCTCCGTGCCCTGTTACGCTGTCCCCTCCCCGCACGTGGAGTGGGATTCGGCGTAACAGCGTTCGGACACGCGTTTTATTGCGGCAACAAAAACAGGTCCTTCTTCGTGACCTGCCTCAGCCCCAACGATCCCGGCTCCCTCACCTTCAAGCCAACCCGGTAATCCTGGAATAGCGGCTCCCGGGTCGGCGCGCCGCCGTGCGTCCACCACATGCGTATCTGCAGCTTGTACAAACCCGGTTTGGCGAAATCCACGGTGGCGCTTTCATCCCGCTTGGGAATGGCGGTCAATTTCGATTCGCCGTTGACCAGCATGGACGCGCCGCCATAGCTGGGATTATCCGACCACATGCCATCGATTCCCATGGCGAAAACATGCTTGCCGGGTTTATTGACCCGGAAATAGGTGGTCCACTGCAGGACGCCGTGGCGGGCGATGAAATTTTTCATTTCCGGGTCGTTCAGCATGGAACTGCCTTGAAACACTTTGTCGGCGGCGTCGATCATGCCGGTAACGGAAGGGTCGGTGGGAAAGCGTTCAAAACGTTTGCCTGGGGGGGCGAACCAGAATTCGAGAATTGAGCCGGGGACCGCCTTTGCTTCATCGCTTTGGCTGTAGTTTGGTTCCAGGGGGGCGTCGGGGATGTTACCGGCGCTGGCGGCGAAGCCGGTCAACAGCAAGCCAAAGAATAAAATTACCGGGCGAATAATGGTTTGGCGCGTCATGTCTCCTCCTTGGTAAAAGTCGGTGATACACCATTTTCATATCTTTTCAAGCGTTCTTTTCGCACTTCCGCATCAGTGACGCTAGAGGGAATCAACCCAATGAGGGAATCAACCAGGCTGGATTTGCCGCCAGTCAATTCGGGTATATAATCACTTCCGCTGACAATCCCGTTATAGTCATTTTTAGCCATAGCTCACTCCGTCCCCCGCATCGCCAACCACTCCGCCAATCCCTCCCCCCCCCCGCGATTGACCCTCGCCCCCGCCGCCACAACCCGCGCCGCAACGGCCACAG
>JAVBTZ010000218.1:0-17525 GCA_031555915.1 Planctomycetota bacterium | reverse complement strand
CATCCAAATGGGGACGGTTTATATTCAGCCTCCGCGACCGCTGGATTCCTCACTACCGTTCGGAATGACAAGCGTACTGCTTTTCCCCAAAGGGAGCCCTGTTATCAGCGTACTGAAAACGAAGCCGTGAACGGTTACCCGGCCGGCAGGTTCGGCCGGAAGTTCGGGGGACACTCCAATCGCTATGAAGCGGTGACGGTCGAGTTTTCATGCCGTCAAGGTTTTGCTCCCTGGATTCCGGCTAAACCGCCCGTTAGGGATGCAGCAGCCGTTTAAGACGCCGGAATGACGCGTGGGGAGGGGTGCGGCGTAACAGCGTGCGGAGTTGCGTAACAAAATTGAGATGCGCCCAGTTAAAACTCGCCAAACTCCTCACCCAGTGGAATCACTTCGGTAGCCTTGACCATCTTGACGCTGTCGCGCGAGGACGCCGCCGTCCCCTTTCTCGCGTTCCCATTCGTGGACGCGGTCAAGCGGAAGGCGTCGCTCTTTTTGCCGTTTCCGTTTCCATGTCCGTTTCCATTTCCGTTTCCATGACCGTTTCCATTTCCGCCCTTCGGTTCCATGCCGATACTTCTGACCGCGCTCGCGGCATATGCCAACCGCCGCTGACCGCCATTTCCATTACCCACCCCTCCCTCAATCAAGATCGTCAAATCATCCACCATATGGTTCAAGGCCCCGGCCTGGGCCGACAGTTCTTCCGCCGCCGAAGCCGATTCCTCGGCCGAGGCCGCGTTCATTTGCGTCACCTTGTCCATCTGCGCCACCGCCGTGTTGACCTGATCCACCCCCTGCGCCTGTTCGTTGGTGGCGGAGGTGATTTCGGAAATCAGCCGCGCGACCGATTGCGAACCTTCTTCAATCTGCTTAAAGCTTAGATCCAGCTGGCCGGCGATTTCCGAGCCGTTACGCACCCGTTCAATCGTGGTGTGGATCAGCTGGGTCGTGTCCCGGGCCGCCTGGGCCGAACGCTGGGCCAAATTGCGAACTTCGTCGGCGACGACGGCAAAACCTTTGCCGGCCTCGCCGGCGCGGGCCGCCTCGACCGCCGCGTTCAGGGCCAGAAGATTGGTTTGGAAGGCGATGTCCTCGATGGTTTTGATGATGCGGCTGATTTGCTCGGCCGAGTCGGATATCTCCCCCATGGCCTGCGACATATTGTTGACCGCCTGGGCGCCGGAGGTGATGAGTTTGTTGTTGGCCTGGGTGGTCAGGTTGGTTTGGTTGGCGTTGTCGGCGTTTTGCCGGGTCATGGAAGCCATTTCTTCCAGGGCGGAGGACGTTTTCTCCAGGCTGGCGGCTTGTTCGGTGGAACCTTCGGCCAGCGACTGGGCGGAATTGGAAATTTGTCCGGCGGCGGAATTGACCTGGCTGGAGCTTTCCCCAAGGTTGTCGACGATGCCGTTCAAGCGGCCGGTAATGCCGGAGATTATCCGCCAGGCCACAAGGATAGCTCCCAACAACCCGATTATGCTGACGACAAACATCAGCCGGTTGACGGAGACACCCATGGCGGTGGCGTCGGCGATGGCCTGGGACATTTCACGCCTGGCCATGTCGATTAACTGCGTGGTGTATTGGTCCAGATTATCCCGGACTTTGACGCCCTCCGTTTCATAGAGGGCCACGGCCCGGCCGTTCGAGTCCTGTTGGACCAGGCGCTGCATCTCGGCGATGGCGGGGAGGCCGGTTTTTTGCAGGAGTTCCAGCAGCAGCCTGGCCTCGTCGCCGCCATCCAGCGGCGGGAGTTCATGGGCGAGTTTGTCCAGAATTTCGCCGGTTTGCCGGACATTGGTATTGATCGCCTCTTCCGAGCTTTTCCGCACCGTGGGGTTGTGGGTGGCGGTGTAACGCTCGATGTTCAATTGGGCGAAAGCCATCAGGACTCTGCAGGCCCGGGCTTCTTCGGCGGTCATGGCGAGGGAGGGGTTGGAGTTGGTGTCGAGGTGGTCGGCCATATTTTCCAGGCCGTCGTCGATTTCCTGCCAGAAGTCCTGGAGACCTTCGTTGATCTCGCGGGCGACGTTGTTCGAATTTTCGTAGGAGAGGTTGGCGACGTCCTGGGTTATCTTGACGTAGTCCCGCCACAGGTCCTTGATGCGGCCCGAGCGTTCATCACGGATATGGGCGTTGGCCGGGGCAAAGTTGTGGTAATAGTCGACGAGGTATTGATCCATTTCGGTTTCGGTTTGTTTGAAGGGGCCGTCCATCAAGGCTTTCATTTCAGGCTGGTTGTCGCTGGTAATGATATGGTTCATGCTGATCTGGCGGTCCAGGGTGGCGCGGTCCATGTTGGCGAGATTGAGGGTGCGTTCACTCCGGCGGGTGATGTTTTCGGTGTTGAGGAGTATGGCGTTTATGCTGTAAATGGCTATCCCCACCAAAATTACCGCGACCACGACCAGAATGGCGACTACGGTGTAGATTTTTTTCGACATGGATAGACGCATAGGAATTCCTCCTCGCTTGACAAAGCGGGCAAACGTGCCGGAAGACAGGAATTGGGGGTACCCAAAAAGGCGTTCAGAACCGCTCCAGCCGGGTTGGGAGCGGTTTTTGGTTGGGAGAAACGCCGGCGGCCTGCCCCTCGCTTCCCCCGACCCGCCACTTCACAGCCCGGCATGCCTACTTGCCAGGCATAATAAGGCGGCAATTATTCCATAAGCTTGCCTACGTTTAGATAAACATAAGTTAAGCATAGATGTTTATTGCCGCTAACAGTATATGTTGTCCAGAGGGTTGTTTCAATTCTCAATCATAGCTATTTTTTCTGCTTTTTTTGGCTAGTTCTGTCCTCCGCTTTGCACTTTATGGATATTATCACCTATTATTTCAGGATTTTGTCTATCGTTTCGCGTAGCATTTTCTGCCGTTTTTCCACTTGGCTGGGGGCTTTGCACCTAGGTAACACTCCACCCCAGCCAAAGCTGCATAGTGTTAACATTGACGGGTTTTCCGCAAAAAAAGCGCCTTTGGTCAAGAGATAGTTAACGCTTGTCCGACAGTAAAGGATGTCCTGCCGCCGGGTCGCGCCGGGGCTGGCTGGATGAAGTCTGAATGGAAAATCGCAGCAGTGGCGTTAGTGGCGTTAGCGGCGTTAGCGATATCGCCCATAGGAGAGAAAAACATGCTAAGAAAAGTCGATATGCCCCGGCGGAACCGCCTGGGTTCCACGCTCATGAGTTGGGTGATTGCCATTGTTATCTTGCTGTTGATCGTGGCGGGGCTGCTGTATTATCGCCAAAGCCAGGAAGCGGCCAAGGCCGCCGCCGCCGCTGCCGCCTCAACCCCGACCGCGGCGGTGAAACGTATCCCCTCCGACATGGCGGCGGAGGACCATGCCGTAAAGGCCGCCGGCGAAAAACCGAAGACTTCGCCGGAGGAGCGCTTCAAGCCCCAGGGAAAAGCCGTAAATCCGACCGTGCGAGGCACTACTCCTCCCACCAGCGGAAACAGTTCTCCTAACAGTGGCGGCGGGGGAATGAAGGGAATGGCGGGCGGGGATTTGGCGAAAATATCTTAGGGGGAGTGCGGGAACAGGCTGAGAAACGGGAGGACGGAAGGGAGGCTGCGGGCCTCCCTTCCGTCCTTTCACATCACCGTGCCTGCGGTACCTGCAGCTGGTCGCCAGGCCGCCCGCCTGCACGCAGGGGAAAAACTTGGGCGTCAGGGACACGTTCGCCGACGTCGCCGCCAGCATCGCGGCCAATTTCTCCGTGGCGCCGCCGGCCCACGGAGAAAGCTTTCTGCAACAACTGTAGGGCACCTTGTAATTGGGGGACACGTTAGAATGGCGCTGAAATAAGGTTAATTCTTTGCGAGGCGATGATTTAAAATAATTTTTACCACAGAGAACACAGAGACCACAGAGAACCACCTTAAACTACGGATGGAAGTTAATCCTGAATACCATTTTTATAAATAGTTTTAAATCCATGGGCTATACGTCATTCCGCAGTTAGGAGTGGTTCTCTGTGGTCTCTGTGTTCTCTGTGGTAAAAAATTATTTTAAATCATCGCTTCGCAAATGTTTACCCTTATCTCAGCGCCGTTCGGGACACGTTACGAAATTACTCCAACCGCCGAGTAATTTCGTACATGTCCCCAAATTACAAAAGCACCATTTCCAGCCGATACCGGTATAACTAAACTTTACCACCTGACGCTAAATAAATTTGCCCAATTATCCACATCAATAGTAGCCCGGGATGGTTTGGAGAATTCGGGCGACAGTTTGTCCCGATTGTCGGAAAAGCCACTTTCCGCCTAGCGCTAATTTTGCCGCCGTCAACCTCACCCGGTTTTCCGACAAACTCCTGCTTGACGAAAATCCTTCATATGATAGGCTAAACTATTAACAAACGTGGCATGGCCATGCTTTGCGGCATTATCTGGTTTTACCTATGGCGACAACGCCTGTCCAACGAACGTTTTCTCATTTTGGTGCATAATTTACGCGTATTATGAAAGGAACACTATATGGCGGTTGCGGAAAGCAACAAAATCGGTCTAATTCCGGCGACATTGATGGTCGCCGGCAACATGATGGGCTCGGGGGTGTTCATGCTTCCGGCTAATCTGGCGGCAATTGGCGGCATCGCCATCTTCGGCTGGATTATCACCATCATTGGCTCCATCTGTCTGGCCCTCCTCTTCGCCAAGCACGCCTCACTCGACCCCGCCGCCGGCGGCCCCTATGCCTACACCAAAAAAGCCTTCGGCGATTACATGGGCTTCCAGACCAACCTGGTCTACTGGCTCGCGAACGTGGTCGGGAACGTCGGCCTGGCCGTCGCCGGCCTGGGTTACCTCACCCCGTTCCTGCCGGCCCTGAAGGACCCGCTGGTCATGGCCCTGGCCCAAATTTCCATCATCTGGGTCCTCACCTACGCCAACATCCTCGGGCCGAAACTGGTCAGCCGCATACAGGCCCTGACCACCATGTGCGCCCTACTCCCAATCGTCGGCATGGCGCTCCTCGGCTGGTTCTGGTTCTCCAAAACCACCTACGCCGCCGGCTGGAACGTCTCGGGGAAACACGACATCGCCGCCATCAGCATGACCCTCAACTTCACCCTCTGGGCCTTCATCGGGGTCGAGTCCGCCAGCGTCTCCGCCGCGGTCGTCAAGAACCCGGCCAAGAACGTCCCCATCGCCACCGTGGCCGGCGTGGTGCTGGCCGCCATCTGCTACATCCTCAGTTCCTCCGCCATCATGGGCATCATCCCCAACAAGGAATTGGTCGCCTCCTCGGCCCCGTTCGCCGACGCCATCCGTATCGCCCTCGGCGACACCGCCGCGAAGGCCGTCGCCCTCTGCGCCGCAGTGGGCTGCTTGGGTTCCCTCGGCGGCTGGACCCTTCTGGTCGGGCAAACCGCACAGGCGGCCGCGAAGGACGGCCTGTTCTCGAACGTCTTCGCCCGCGAAAATTCCAAGGGCGTACCTTCGGCCGGCCTGGCGATTGTCGCCGGCATCATGAGTTTGCAGGTACTGGGCACGATGTCCCCCACCGCCAGCCAGCAGTTCGGTAAAATCGCCTCGATTGCAGTCATCATGACCCTCTTGCCGTACATCTATTCGGCAGTGGCCCTGAACGTCCTCGGCTACCACAAAATGCCCAAGGACAGTTACATCTTCTACGTCTTCGTGGGGGTGGTGGCGGCGGTGTACTGCCTCTGCGCCATGGTCGGCTCGGACGGCGAGCAGACCCGCTGGGCCCTGATGTTCGTCATCGCCACCATTCTTTTCTACGAATTCTCCCTGTCGCGAAAACGCGACATCGAGGAGGAGCACGCCGAAGTCGGCGGCGGGGTGCCGTCGTGGGTGCGGCGTTTGGCGCTCTTGATCACCATCGTGGCGCTGTGCGCGACCTTCTGGATGTCGGTCGGCCGGCGCTCGCACGTGCTGGTTCACATGCGCGAGTATCTCCACGGCATAAGCTCCCCGGCGACGCATCATGTGGAAAGCTCCGGCGGCATGCCGGTGGTTCCGGTCACCAAGGCGACCCAGGAAATCAAACTGAAGGACGCGTTGCATTATTCGCAGGATGCGGTGCCGTGGTATGGGAAGCGGCAGCCGGCGGGCACGGGTGAATAATGGTTTTGAAAATACGCTAAACGGCACATGGCTATCGGCACCTCATTTATAAAGGAATATTGCATGCCCAACACCATCACGAACACCTTCCCCATGCGGATTCTCCTGGTCCACGACCAGGCGGAATCGCATTCGGCCATCGGCCAGGCGGTCGCCGCCCTCGCCGAAGAGTTGGAAAAACGGGACACCAAGCTGGTCACCGCCCACAGCACCGGCGACGCCATCGCCATCGTCACCTCCGACCCCTCGATCGAGTGCCTCCTCCTCAAGTGGGATTTCGAGGAATCCCTCAACAACGAGTCGGCCAAAAACGTCCTGGACGCCATGCGCTCCCGTAACGCCCTGGTGCCGATTTTCCTCCTGGCCGACCGGGAGTCGGCTTCGAATGTGTCGATTGACACCATGCAGAAAGCCGACGACTTCATCTGGATGCTCGAGGACACCCCCAATTTCATCTCCGGCCGCATCTTCGCCGCCACCGACCGCTATCGGGAGCAGATCCTCCCCCCGATGTTCAAGGCGCTGGTCAATTTCTCCCAGGTCTACGAATACTCCTGGCACACCCCCGGTCACACCGGCGGCGTGGCATTCCTCAAATCCCCGGCCGGCCGCGCCTTTTTCGACTTCTTCGGCGAACAGCTCCTCCGTTCTGACCTGTCGATTTCGGTCGGCGAACTCGGCTCCCTCCTCGACCACTCCGGCCCCATCGGCGAGTCCGAGAAATACATGGCCAAGGTCTTCGGTTCCCACCGGAGCTACCACGTCACGAACGGCTCCTCGACCTCGAACCGGGTCATCCTCATGGCGTCGGTGACCCGCGGGCAAATCTGCCTCTGCGACCGCAACTGCCACAAGTCGGCCGAACACGCCATGACCATGTCCGGCGCCACCCCCACCTACATGCTGCCGTCGCGGAACCAGTACGGCATCATCGGGCCGATCATGGCCGAGCGGCTTACCCCCGACGCCATCAAGAAAGCCGTCGCCGACAACGCCCTGGTCAAGAACAAGGGCGACAAGCCGGTTCACGCCATCATCACCAATTCGACCTACGACGGCCTCTGCTACAACGTCAAACGGGTCACGGAACTTTTGGGCCAGACCGTGGACCGCCTGCATTTCGACGAAGCCTGGTACGGCTACGCCCGCTTCAACCCGATGTACAAGGACCGCCACGCCATGTACGGCGACCCCGCCGAACACGACGCCAAGCGCCCCACCGTCTTCGCGACCCAATCCACCCACAAGCTCCTGGCCGCCCTGTCCCAGGCGTCGATGATTCACGTGCGTGACGGCCGGAACCCGGTCCCGCACGCCCGCTTCAACGAATCCTTCATGATGCACGCCTCGACTTCGCCGTTGTACACGATTATCGCCTCCAACGACATCTCCAGCGCCATGATGGACGGCCCGGGGGGCGAAGCGCTCACCGGCGACTGCATCAGGGAAGCGGTCGCCTTCCGCCACATGATGTCCAGGATGAACGCCGAATTCTCCCAAAAGGGCGAGTGGTTCGCCAACTGCTGGCAGCCGGACACGGTGCAACTCGGCGGCAAGAACGTCCCCTTCCACGAAGCGCCGGCGGAGACGCTCGAATCCGGTCCCGAGGCTTGGATTCTCCGCCCGAACGCGGCCTGGCACGGCTTCGGCAATGTCGAGGACGGCTACTGCATGCTCGACCCCATCAAGGTCTCGGTCCTCACGCCGGGGATGGGGCTGGACGGCGAATTGAAGGACTGGGGGATTCCCGCCAGCATACTCACGGCCTGGCTGGACGGCCGGGGGATTGTGGTCGAGAAGACGACCGACTTCACCATTCTCTTCCTGTTCTCGGTGGGGGTGACGAAGGGGAAATGGGGCACGCTCGTGAACGCCATTCTCGATTTCAAGACCGATCACGACAACAACGCGCCGTTGGAACGCTGCCTGCCCGGCTTCTGGGCCGACCACGGCGCGTTTTACGCCAAGAAGGGCGTCAGGGGCTTGAAGGATTTGGCCAAGTACATGTTTGGGGTCATGAAGGAAACGCAGACCACCAAGAACATGGCGGCCGGTTTCTCGCGCCTGCCGCATCCCGACCTCAGCCCGGTGGAAGCGTATGAAAACCTGGTCTTGGGCAAGGTCGAGTCCCTGACCCTGGATCAGATGGCCGGCCGCACGGTTGCGACCGGGGTGGTTCCTTATCCCCCGGGGATTCCGCTGTTGATGCCGGGCGAGAACTTCGGCGCCGCCAACGAGCCGTTCCTGGGCTATTTGAAGGCGTTGGAAACGTTTGACGCCAAGTGTCCCGGTTTTGGCCACGACACCCACGGGGTCGAGGTCGAGGACGGCAAGTATCATATACTCTGCATCAAGAAATAAGCCGGCGGCATTTGCCGCAGCCGCGCCAGACCGTTCTTCACGCCCGTGCAATAAATTGCGCGGGCGTGAATTTTATTTAACACCATGCCTCGGTAATACGCGTTTTCGCGACTGGCTGCGGTTGGGGTGTCCATAGTTGGAGAAGAGGTGGCTGTCAGGCGGGTCGGTAATTTGTTTGCGGTTCATATACTGTGAAAATTAATTTAACCGGTGACAAGTCAACCCATTGCGGCAAAGTGGTAAAAAATTGCTGAAAAAAATTTACATATTGATTGTTGACAATGTGATTTTATAACATATACTGCGGTAAAGAAGGAAAATATTCATTCACGCATCTCAGCGCCAACATCGCGACCCTGGCTCCCCTACAAAATTACCTAGTGCCCCGTAAAGCCTAAATTTTCGGGGCACTAGTTGTGGCGTTCCCGAAAAAGAAGGACGTGAAGTTTGGCTTCGGTCATATCCCGCATTAATAATTTCTTCCATTCACTCACCCCCAGCGAAGCCAAAGTCGCCGAATACTGTCTGAAAAACCCCGAAGCCATCGTCAACCGTCCCATCAACGACGTTGCCGACATGGCGGGTGTTTCCGTGGCTTCGGTCAGCAGGCTCGCCGTCTCGCTGGGTTACCGGGATTGGAAAGAGCTCCGCCTTGGTCTGGCCAAGGAGGCGGCGGATACTTTCGACAGCGCGGTCTTCCCCGACATCACCCAGGACGACTCGGATGAAATGGTGGCGCGGAAGGTCATCGAGGGAAATATTCTCAGCCTGAAGGAGACGTACGAGCAGATCAACAAGCGGGATCTGCTGCGAGTCGTGGGGGCTTTATTGAAGACGGAGCGGGTAGTCTTTTTCGGTTCGGGGGGATCGGGCTGCACCGCCCGGGACGAGAGCCTGCGGTTTTCCCACCTGGAAATGGCGTCGGAAGCCTATTCGGAGGAGTTCGAGAGCATGCTCCAGGCGGCCCGAATGCGGAAGGGCCAGGTGGCGTTCGGGTTTTCCAATTCGGGCCGGAGCCGGATGACGGTGGGGGTCATAGAGGAGGCGCGGCGGAACAAGGCCCTAACGGTCGGGATTGCGAATTACCGCAATACGCCGCTGGAGGAGGTGTCGGACATTTTTTTCTGCACCTCATTCCCCAAGCGCGGGGGTTATACCGCGTCGTTGACGGCGCGGATTGCGGTGATGGGAATAATGGACGCGATATACGTGCTGGTGGCGCATCACGGACGGATGCTCCCCAACGTGAAGGATGTGGACAGGGCGCTGGAGAGCGTGCGGCTGCCGGCGCGGGTGGGCAAGAGCAAGAAGGCGTAATCCATAAGGCGGAAAATTTGTGGACGTGACGAACCGCATTTGATCGGTTTTCCCAATTTCATTCCGCGTAAACACAGGGAGACAAGAATATGCATGATGTCGTGGTAATTGGGGCCGGCGTCATCGGCTCAGTCATCGCCAGGGAGCTGTCCCGTCACAAGCTGGACGTGGTGGTGCTGGAGCGCGGTTCCGACGTTGCCTCCGGCGCGTCGAAAGCCAATTCCGGCATTGTGCACGGCGGCTACGACGCGAAGCCCGGCACCTTGAAGGCGAAGTACAACATCGCGGGGAATCCGCTTTTCGACGAACTGGCGTTCGACCTGGACTTTCCCTTCAAGCGTATCGGCAGCCTGGTCATCGCGTTCAAGGACGACCATCCCGCCGGTCTCGACGAACTCCTCGAACGCGGCCGGCAAAACGGGGTGAAGGGCCTGAAAATCATCGACCGGGACGAAGTGGCCCGCCGCGAACCGCACATCGGGGACACGGTCGCCCGCGCCCTGGACGTCCCGACCGGCGGCATCGTCTGCCCCTACGAGATGACCATCGCCTTCGCCGAAAACGCGGCGGCGAACGGGGTGAAGTTCCTCTTCGGGACTCACGTCGACGCCATCGAGAAAATCGGCGCTTCCGGCCGGAACGACGGCTTCCGCCTCGGCACCAGCCAGGGCGCCTTCGAGGCCAGGACGGTGGTGAACGCGGCCGGCCTTTATTCCGACGCCTTCCACAATTTGTTCGCCGGGGAGAAATTGCAAATCAAGCCCCGCCGCGGCGAATATTTCCTCATGGACCGCACCGAAAACGGCCTGGTCCGCCACACGCTCTTCCAGCTCCCGGGCAAGATGGGGAAAGGGGTGCTGGTCACGCCGTCCGTCGACGAGAACGTCCTCTTCGGCCCCACTTCGGACGACATCGACGACAAGGAAAACGTCGAAACGACCGAAGACGGCCTCCGAAAAGTGCTGGAACTCTCCTTCCGCGACATCGACGCCATGCCCCTCGGCAAAACCATCGCCTCCTTCGCCGGCATCCGCGCCCACGAGACGGTCAAGCAGGACTTCACCGTCGGCGCGGTCATCCCCGGCCTTCCCCATTTCTTCGACGCGGTGGGGATAGAGTCCCCCGGTCTCACCAGCGCTCCGGCCCTGGGGGCGGATCTGGCGCGGATGGTGGTGGAATACCTGAAGCCGGCCGCAAACGAAAAATTCCAGCCCCAACGCCGGGCGACGCCACGTTTCCGCCATATGTCGGTGGCGGAAAAGCAGGAGGCGATCCGGCGCGACCCCAACTACGGCCACATGATCTGCCGCTGCGAATCGGTGACCAAGGCGGAGGTCCTGGGAGCGCTCCGTTCGCCGCTGGGAGTCTACGATCTCGACGCCATCAAGCGCCGCACCCGGGCCGGCATGGGCCGCTGCCAAGCCGGTTTCTGCTCGATGCGCCTCCCCGAAATCATCGCGAAGGAAAAGGGGATACCGCTTACCGCCATCACGAAACGCGGCGGCGACAGCTGGCTGTTACTTTGCAAAAACAAAACCGCATGGCAGGAGGCTTGAGCCAATGGAAAAATACGAACTGGCGATCATCGGCGGCGGTCCCGCCGGCATGGCGGCGGCTCAGGGCGCCTACGAGGAAGGGGTGCGGGACATCGTCATTCTCGAAAGAGACTATAATTCCCTGGGCGGCATCCTGAATCAATGCATCCACAACGGCTTCGGCCTGCATCGCTTCAAGGAAGAACTGACCGGCCCCGAATACGCCGAGCGGGATATCGGCAAACTGAAGGAATTGGGCATCAAGGCCAAATTGGGGACGATGGTCCTGGACGTCTCCCCCGAGCGGGTCATCACCGCCGTGAACGAGAACGGCGTCCAGCAAATCGAAGCCGGGGCGATAATCCTGGCGATGGGCTGCCGCGAGCGGCCCCGCGGGGCCCTGAACATCCCCGGCACGCGTCCCGCCGGGGTTTTCACCGCCGGCACGGCGCAGAAGTTCGTCAACCTGGACGGCTTTATGCCCGGCAAGGAAGTGGTCATTCTCGGGTCAGGGGACATCGGCCTGATTATGGCCCGGCGCATGACCCTGGAGGGGGCCAAGGTGCAGGCGGTCGCCGAACTCATGCCCTTCTCCGGCGGCCTGAAGCGTAACATCGTCCAATGCCTGGACGACTACGGCATTCCCCTCTATCTGTCGCACACCGTGACCAAGGTCTACGGCAAGGACCGGGTCGAAGGGGTGGACATCACGGACGTCGACGAAAAGCGCCGGCCCATCCACTCCAAAACCAGGCATTACACCTGCGATACCCTCCTGTTGTCGGTGGGCCTCCTGCCGGAGAACGAGCTGTCGAAATCGGCGTCGGTGGAACTGTCGCCGGTGACGGGCGGGGCGATTGTGGGGGAGAGTCTGCAGACAAGCGTACCCGGGATTTTCGCCTGCGGAAACGTCCTCCACGTCCACGATCTGGTGGACTTCGTCTCGGCCGAAAGCCACCTGGCCGGTAGGAACGCGGCCAAGTTCATCAAGGGGAAAAGTTACCGGCGGGACGGCATTCCGGTCCGCACCACCAATGGCGTCCGCTACAGCGTGCCCTTCACGATCGACCCGCGCAACCTAGACGACGATCTGGACGTGCGTTTCCGGGTCGGACAGGTGTTTCGCGATCATTACATCGCCGTCTACTTCGACAAGGAGCGGGTGCAGCACCGGAAGGCCAGGATTCTGGCGCCGGGGGAAATGGAAACGATTCACTTGAAGCGGGAGCTGTTCGCGAAGTACCCGGACACGAAAGAAATTCTCATTACGGTGGAGGCGTCCTAATGGAAAAGACCAACCTGACCTGTATCAACTGCCCCATCGGTTGTTACCTGACGGTGCAAATGGAAAACGGCGAAGTCAAGGAAGTGGCGGGGAACCAGTGCAATCGCGGCATCGCCTACGCCAAGATGGAAAGCACCAACCCGACCCGCATGGTCTGTTCGTCGGTGCCGGTGACGGGCGGCTTGGTGGCGCAGGCGCCGGTGAAGACGCGGTCGCCGATTCCCAAGAAAGTGATCATGGACAGCGTGAAAACGCTGGTGGGGGTGAGCCTGAAGGCGCCCGTAGCCTTGGGGCAGGTGGTGGTGCCGAACGTGTGCGGGACCGGGGTGGACATCATCGCCACCCGCTCGATTCCGGCGGTGTGATAACCGGTCGCGGAACGAAATGGTGAAAACGTGAAACCGCATTTAACCACAGGGGACACAGAGAACCACAAAACATCAGTTGCTTCGGTGAGGGTGCGGCGGTGGATTTTCCCCGTTGTCACGGAGGTAGCGCAAAAGCGCTGGCAGAATTTTTGCGCGGCATTCTTGTTTCCAAAAGGAGAACCAATGGCACAGTATATCATGGCGCTCGATCAAGGCACCACCAGGTCCCGCTGCATCCTGTTCGACAAAGGCGGCAACATCAAGTCGGTGGCGCAAATGGAATTCAAGCAAATCTATCCGAAAGCCGGCTGGGTGGAACACAACCCCATGGAAATCTGGGCCTCGCAGTCGGCGGTTCTCGCCGAAGCCAAGGCGCGGATCGGCGCCAACGCCTCCGACATCGCCGCCATCGGCATCACCAACCAGCGGGAAACGACGGTGGTCTGGGACCGGCATACCGGCCAGCCGGTCTACAACGCCATCGTCTGGCAGTGCCGCCGCACCGCCGAATACTGCGACACCCTCAAGGCCAAGGGCTTCGACAAAAATATCCGCGCCAAAACCGGCCTCATCGTCGACGCCTACTTCTCCGGCACCAAGGTGCGCTGGATTCTGGAAAATGTCGAGGGCGCCCGGGCCAAGGCGGAGAAGGGCGATCTCCTTTTCGGCAACATCGACACCTGGCTCATCTGGCACCTCACCAAAGGTAAAGTCCACGTCACCGACTACTCCAACGCCAGCCGCACCATGCTCTTCAACATCCATAAACTCGAATGGGACGACGAAATCCTGAAGGAACTCGGCATCCCGAAATCCATGCTCCCCGAAGTCAAGCCCTCCAGCTGCGTCTACGGAAAAACCCACCCGGAAATCCTCGGCGGCGAAGTGCCGATCGCCGGCATCGCCGGCGACCAGCAGGCGGCCCTGTTCGGCCAATGCTGCTTCGAACCCGGCATGGTCAAGAACACCTACGGCACCGGCTGCTTCATCCTCATGCAAACCGGCACCAAGGCGACCGAATCGAAAAACGGCCTCCTCACCACCATCGCCTGGGGCGCCGACGGCAAGGTCGAATACGCCCTGGAAGGCTCGGTGTTCGTCGCCGGCGCGGCGATTCAGTGGCTCCGGGACGGCCTCAGAATGATCGACAACGCCTCCTTCACCGAAGCCTACGCCAACAAGGTGCCGGATTCCGACGGCGTCTACGTCGTCCCCGCCTTCGTGGGCCTGGGCGCCCCGTATTGGGACCAATACGCCCGCGGCGCCATCGTCGGCCTCACCCGCGGCGTCCAAAAGGAACACTTCATCCGCGCCACCCTGGAGTCCCTCGCCTACCAGTCCGCCGACGTCATCAAGGCCATGCAAGCGGACGCCGGCGTCAACCTCAAGGAAATCCGCGTCGACGGCGGCGCCTGCGCCAACAACTTCCTCATGCAGTTCCAGGCCGACATCCTGAACACCGACATCGTGCGGCCGAAGATGATCGAATCCACCGCCCTGGGCGCGGTCTATCTGGCCGGCCTGGCGGTTGGCTATTACGAAAACAAGGCCGACATCGTCAAGAACGTCGCGGTGGACAAGGTCTTCAAGCCGCACATGGACGAGGCGAAACGCGCCGCCCTTCTCGCCGGTTGGGGGAAGGCCGTGAAGTGCGCCTTCGGCTGGGCCAAGGCGTAGCGGCCGGGCGAGAAGCGTAGCCCGGCTCTGCGCTGAGTTCTCCTGGCGAACCAATCGGCAGAGGCGGGTTTTCCGACAGAATCGGTCGCATATTCATTTTAGAAAGGTTCTCCCATGTCTCCACTTCTGGCTGAATTCATCGGCACGGCAATTCTAATCCTCCTCGGCGACGGCGTCGTCGCCTGCTGCATCCTGGCGAAATCGAAGGGTAACGGCGCGGGCTGGGTCTGCATCACTTTCGGTTGGGCGGTCGCGGTGCTCATCCCCGCCCTGATGTTCGGGCAATATTCCGGCGCCCACTTCAATCCGGCCGTCACCATCGGCCTGGCCATCAAGGGCGCCACGGCCTGGACGGCGGTGCCGGGCTACATCGTCGCCCAATTCGCCGGCGCCTTTGCCGGCGCCGTCGTCATGTGGCTGACTTACCGCGACCACTTCGACGCCACCACCGATCCCGGCACGCAACTGGGCGTCTTCTGCACCGCGCCCGCCATCCGCAATCCCGTCAACAACTTCATCACCGAAGTCGTCGCCACCTTCACCCTTCTGTTCACCATCATCGGCGTCACCTCCGCCGCGGGTTACGGCCCGGTCGGCAACCTCGGCACCTTCGGGGTGTGCGCGGTGATTCTGGCCTGCGGCATGAGTCTCGGCGGCCCCACCGGCTACGCCATCAACCCGGCCCGCGACCTGGGTCCCCGCATTGCCCACTTCGTTCTCCCCATGAAGAACAAGGGCGGCTCGGATTGGGGTTACGCGATGATTCCGGTGGTCGGCCCGCTGGTCGGCGGCATCCTCGCCGGCATCATCGGCCTGGCGGTTTTCTAAGCGCCTTCCTTCCCCGGGCGCCCCTCTTTTCGAAGCGGGGCGCCTTTTTCCAACAGCCCCAATGCACAAGGATATACCATGAAGAAATTGATCAACAGTCCCGCCGACGCGGTCAAGGAATGCCTGGAAGGTTTCGTGGCGGCGCACCCGGATTTGGTCGCCGTTTCCTATGCTCCCGTTTTCGTCACCAGGAAGCAGCCCAACAAGAACAAGGTCGCCATCCTCTCCGGCGGCGGTTCCGGCCACGAGCCCATGCACGCCGGTTTTGTCGGTCTCGGCATGCTTGACGCCGCCTGCCCGGGGGACGTCTTCACCTCGCCCACGCCCGACCAGATGGAAGGCGCGGCCCGGGCGGTCGGCGGCGCGAAGGGTCTTCTGTTTTTGGTGAAGAATTACACCGGCGACGTCATGAATTTCGAAATGGCCGCCGATATGGTTTCAAGCGACTTGAAAGTCTCCTCCGTCATTATCGACGACGACGTGGCGGTGAAGGACAGTCTTTATACGGCCGGCCGGCGCGGGGTCGGGGCGACGGTTCTCACGGAAAAGATCATCGGTTCCTCGGCCGAGCGGGGGGATTCCCTCGAAAAAGTCACCGAATACGCCAATTACTGCAAAAACAACGGCCGTTCGATGGGGGTGGCCCTCACTTCCTGCACGGTTCCCGCGGCGGGCAAGCCCACCTTCGACATCGGGGCGGACGACATCGAGATGGGGGTGGGGATTCACGGCGAGCCCGGCCGCGAGCGGATTAAGCTGAAGCCGGCCAACGAACTGGTCGACATGATGTTCGAGGCGATCACGGGCGACTTGCCGTACAAAAACGGCGAGGAGTCGATTGTGATGTTGAACGGCATGGGCGGCACGCCGGCGATGGAATTGTACATTTGTTATAACCGGGTGGTGGCGGACTGCAAGAAAAAGGGCATCAAAATCGCCCGCTGCCTGGTGGGGAATTACATCACCGCCCTGGACATGCAGGGGTTTTCGCTGACGATGTTGAAGGCCAACGCGGAGGTCCTGAAGCTTTGGGACGCGCCGGTGCACACGCCGGCGTTGCGTTGGGGTGTTTGATTGCAGCTTAAAGATGCCGCGCCCCGCCGGACGGACGGTCTGGCGGGGCGTCTCTGTCCTTTATGAAAGGAGCCCCCTCTTGCTCACCGTTCTGACCTTTGGCAAATGGCTGGATCGGCTTGCCGACGTCTACACCGAAAACAAGGCCTATTTGACCGAGCTTGACTCGGCGATTGGCGACGCCGATCACGGCATCAATATGGCGCGGGGTTTTCAAGCGGCGAAGGAAGCGCTGCAGGCTCAGCCTCCGGCGGATATCCCCGCCCTTTTCAAGACGGTTTCGTTGACTTTAATTAAGACGGTTGGCGGCGCGTCGGGTCCGTTGTACGGCACTTTGTTTATGAAGTCTGGGCCGCTTTTGCAGGAGGCGGAGATTGGGGTGCCGGCGTTAACGGCGGCTTTGGAGGCGGGGGTCGAGGGCATCAAGAAGATGGGGAAGAGTCAGGGTGGGGAGAAGACCATGTTGGAGGCGTGGCTTCCGGCTTTGGCGGCGTTACGGGAGAATTCGGGTGCGGAGGTGAAGGAGGCTTTGGCGAGGGCGGTGGCGGCGGCGGAGCGGGGGATGCAGGAGACGATACCGATGTTGGCGACGAAGGGGAGGGCGAGTTATCTTGGGGACAGGAGCAGGGGGCATCAGGATCCTGGTGCGACTTCCACGTACTTGATGTTGAAGGCGTTGTTGGAGAGTTGCTGAAGGGGGGGGGAAAGGGCCGGGTAGCATTTCCGCTGGCGCCGATTGGGTCCAGCGTCACGCTGGTTGCGGGGGTTCAGGGGGGCGCAACCAGCCCCCTATGAAACGCGGTTATTAAAAAGTCAAATAGCGGTTAAGCGGTAAGCGGTTAAAGTGGTTATTTAAAGTGGTTATTTAAAATGCGGTTAAATGGCCGCGTAAAATGAAATGCAGTTCCAGCATTCGGTATAAACGCATTTGAAACTAGTTACGCGGCCCTACCTTTTTGAGCAAAAGAGCGAAGCGTTTTT
>JAVBTZ010000187.1:0-15722 GCA_031555915.1 Planctomycetota bacterium | reverse complement strand
TCAAGGTTTTGCCCCCTGGATTCCGGCTAAACCGCCCGTTAGGGATGCAGCAGCCGTTTAAGACGCCGGAATGACGTGCGGGGAGGGGACAGCGTAACAGGGCACGGAGGAATGTTTTGCCCTTATTTCAGCGCCATTCGTACCTGTCCCCAAAATACAAAATCACCATTTCAAGCCGATACCGGTTTATGCGAATTTCGGCGGCCGCCGTCTATTGGGGACTGGCGTTTACCGTCTGGAAGGAACCGCCCTTGAAAAGGGGGCGGAGGTTTAATAGGGAGTCAAGCCGAAATGCCTGCCGACGACGTTCCATTATGGGTCGACGTTATCGTTCTGATGGTTTTGGGCCTGGTCAATTTCTTGAGCGGGGCGTATGAATCGGCCCTGCTGGGGGCCAGCCGTTCGCGAATCAACCGCGCCATCGAGGGCAGGCGCCTTCCCGCCTCGAACTTTCTCTACCGCGCCGCTTCCGACGACCCGGCCATTCTCATGCGGACCGACTTATTGTACGTCTGTTCCACCGTGTTGTTCATGGGTTACGGGGTATGGATGCTGATTCGCCGGCTGGACGGCGACGGCGGCGGCATGAGCTTCTCTTCCTACGGCCGGGCGGTTTTGGTCCTTTTGGCGGCGCTGTTCCTGATTCGCATGGCGGCGAATCCGGTGGGCGATTATTTCGCCGAACGGCTGGTGATTTCCGGCGCCCTGCCGATGGCGGCTTTGTCGGCGCCGTTCTTTCCCCTGGCTTCCTTGGCCCTGGCGGCGGAACGGGTGTTCAGCCGGGCGGTGGGGGTGGAGAAGGAGGACGAGGAGGAGGAGCGGGAGGCGGAGGTCATCGACGCCGTGTCGGACGGTCAGTTGGACGGCGTGGTGGAGGACGGCCAGAAGCAGATGATCGAGGGCATCTTCGAATTCAAGAATTCGGACGTCGCCGATATCATCGTCCCCAGAACGGAAATGACCACCGTGAACGCGGAGGCCCCCTTGTCGGAGGCGATTTCCCTGGCCATGGACAAAGGCTACTCGCGCTTGCCGGCCTATCAGGGGACCAGGGACGACATCGTCGGCATATTCCATGTCCGCGACGCCCTGCGGCATTGGGACAAGGCGCCCGGGGAACGGCCGGCCTTGAGTGAATTGCTGCGGCCGCCCCTGTTCGTGCCGGAGACGAAGCTTATCCCCGAACTCCTGGCGGAGATGCGGCGGGGGCAGTCCCATATGGCGGTGGTGCTGGACGAATACGGCGGAACCGCCGGTCTGGTGACTATCGAGGATGTCCTGGAGGAGATTGTCGGAGACATTCAGGACGAGTCCGATTCCCGGCTTACCGACAACGAGGGCAAGGTGAAGCGTATCGACGACAACACCCTCATCGCCGACGGCCATGCCCATGTGGGGGAAATCAACAAGCAACTCGGGGAGGATTTGATCCCCGAGGACGACGATTACGAAACGGTGGCGGGGTTCGTGTTGGATAATCTCGGCCACATTCCCAAGGTGGGGGAGGCGTTCACCCACGAGAACAAGCTTACGGTGCGGGTGCTGCAGGCGGATGAACGCCGGGTGCGCAGGGTGAGGATCGAATTTAGCCAACCGGTCGAGGCGTAGGCGCCGCGCGGAAATAATGAAAGCCAGCCATGTTTGACATTATCGGCAAAGCCAGTATTTCGGAAGTGATACTCGTATTCCTGCTGGTTTTTCTTCTTCCCTTGCTGGCGCTTCTGGTCCAGAGGCTGCGCCGCTACGAGGCATTGTATGGCGACCTGCCCAAGCTTAAACGGAATTGGGGGAAAAAGAAAACCGTCGACGAGGATGGCGACGAGGAGCAGCTTATGGCGGCTTCCGACACGGCGGTGAAGCCGCGCGCGGATGCGGCGGACGACGACTCCGGCGGGGACGCCTATCCCTACCGCGCCAAAACTTTCCTGACGAACGCCGACCGGGCCTGTCTCGCGGCCATGCGCGAGGTCTATGGGAAGGAGGTGGAGATTTTTCCCAAGGTGGCGTTATGGGAGACGATTGAACCTAGCATGGGCGGCGCGGCTTATCCCCGGCGTCTTTCCGACAAGGACTTCGACTTTCTCATCTGCGACAGCCGCACCATGAAGCCCCTTACGGCGGTGATGTACAACCCCAAAAAGGGACCGGCGGCGGGAAGGGCGGACGAGATACGCCGCATCTGCCAGGCGGCGGCGGCGCCGGTGGTTTTCATCGACATGAACGATAAATACGACGCCAAACGCCTGCGGCAGGCTTTGGGCGTACCGGAGCTATGATAATGAAGATTTATGTTCGCTACCTGCTGTTTCGCCTGGTCATCGGCCTATGCAACCACTTGCCGCAACGTTTCCTCTATTTCATAGCCCTCCGCATCGCCGACCTGAACTATCATTGGCTGGACAAGTCCGGACGCCGCGCGGTCGAGGATAATCTCCGCCGGGTCCTGCCCGACGCCATTCCGGCCCGGATAGACAAGGAAACCAAGTGGGTATTCCGCAATTTCGCCAAATACCTGACCGAATTTTTCCGCTTCCGGCATTTCGACCTGGACTGGTTCAAAGTCAACATGGCCATGTTCGGGCTGGAGAATGTCGACCGGGCCCTGGCGGCGGGGAAGGGCTGCATCGTGAGTTCGGCGCATTTGTCGAATTGGGAACTGGGGGCGGCGGGCTTGTCGATTATGGGCGGGAAAACTTTTACCGTGTCGGTGGCGATGCACCGCTACGGCAAGATTAACGATCTCTTCATGCGGGAGCGCGAAGCCATGGGATTGAAGGTGGCGGACATGGCGAAGGACGCCGCTTTGGTGATGCTCCGCGCCTTGAAACGAAACGAAGTGGTGGGAGTGATGGGCGACCGCGACCCCACGGAACAAGGCGTTTTCGTGGAATTTTTCGGTAAGTCCTGCCGCTTCCCCCAGGGACCGGCCCGGCTTAGCCTGGCCAGCGGGGCGCCGGTGATTCCGGCTTTCTGCCTCCGGCGTTCGAACGACAGCTTTTCCATGGTGTTTCTGCCGCCGATTCCCATCCCGGTAAGCGGGACCAGGGACGAGAAGGTGAAGGTGATGACCCAGATGTTCGCCGACATCATCGCCAATACGATTCGGGTGCATCCGGAACAGTGGGGCGTGTTTTACCCGTTCTGGAACGCCGATTGGAAACCGGAGTGAAAACCTCCCCGCCGGTTTACTTCGCCGCCGTCACGGTGCGTCTTTGGCTGACGAATTTGACGTTGCCGTTGTCGCCGTTGACGTGGTAGCCCTGGAGTTCGGCGCCGCTCCCCTGCGGCATGCTGAAGACATACCAGCGGCCGGAAATGACGGTGGGTTTTTTGGACAGGAATTGCAGCTTGTTGTCCTCTTCGGCCGTTTCATGCGCAATTTCGTAGGCTTCGCTCGGCGAATATTTAAAGGCGGCGATTCGGCGATCGTATTCCGCGCTGCCGGGGAAAACATTGTTGGGATCCCGCTTCAGCGGATTGCCGCAACCCACCAGCATGCACAGCGCCGCCGCCGCAAATAACGTCCAGCCTAGTTTGCCCCGCATCTATCCCCTCCTGTAAACCCGCAAACAAACGCCGGCTGAGATCGGCCGGCCGGAATACAACCCGCGGCGAGTATATCCGAGCGCGGTTGACTACGCAAAGTAAAACAAGTCGGCGTTTCATATATTATCGAACTGAAATGACTGGCGTCTGTTGCCAAAAAACCTTCCTATTTTCCCGCGAACCTTTCACCGCCCCAGGGAAAGGCTGAAAAAGGATCAGCCGGGGCCGGTTATTGGTCGATAACAAAAATGGGCCGGCGCCGGGCGCGTCGCGGCCCATTCCCCGGGCGCTTGGGCCGAGACGGAATAATTTTTTGGCGAAAACCGCGACCAGCTGGAAAAACGACATGCAGGAAGCAACCGGCATCAGCTATTTTTGGGCGCTTGTTCTTGGTCTCGTCCAGGGGGTGGCCGAATTTCTCCCCATTTCCTCCAGTGGACACTTGGCCCTGGTGGAGCACCTGGGAATGGGCAGCGAAGCCCCGCTCCTTTTCGACTTGCTGCTGCATCTCGCCACTCTGCTCATCGTCATTTGGTTTTTCCGGCGGCGTATCGCCTGGTATTTGAAAAACGATTTCCATCTGGTCATCTATGTGGCGGTCGCGACCGTCCCTGCCGCCCTGGTCGGCTTTCTATGCAAAAATTACTTCCTGGCCCTTCGGCAATCCCCCACCATGATTTGCCTGGGTCTGCTGGTGACTTCGGTTTTTCTGGCCTTCGCTTCGCTCCAGCGCGGTCCCGCCTATCAACTCCGCGACCTGGGATGGCTCGGCGCGGCGGCGATTGGCGTCTGCCAGGCGCTTGCCCTGTCGCCCGGGATCAGCCGTAGCGGCGCCACCCTGTCCGGCGGCCTCATCTGCGGCGTCGATCGGGAGGAATCCTTCTCTTTCAGTTTCATTCTTTCCATTCCGGTAATTCTCGGGGCGGTCGCGCTGGAAGCGGCCTCCGCCGTGCGTCACGCAGGAACGGCGGGGTTGTTCGCCGGGGCGCGCTTTGGGCCGGCGGCGCTGGGCTTTGTCGCGGCGGGGGTGAGCGGATATTTTGCCCTCAACCTGCTGGAACGGACGGTGGTGAAAGGTAAACTCCTGTGGTTCGCCGGCTATTGTTTGGCGGCGGCGGTGGCGGGTCTGATCTACTTCAACTTCATCCGCCGGTAGAAAACAAAAGGATAAATAAAATGGCCAAAGCAACGAAATCGCCCAAAAATCGCGCGGGTTGGTCCGGCGGCATGCTGGCGGCGGCGCTGGGGATAGGAATAGCGGGTTTGGGGGTGTTCATGGCGTTGTCGCTCCTGACCGGCGACGCCAACGCGGATCCGAAAATTGTGGCGAGCAGCTGCTGGACCGGGCTTCTCGGGGCTTACGCCTCCTTTGGCGCCATCAACACCCTGGGGAAGATTCCCGCTTTGGTATTGGCGGCGCTGTTATTTTTCTGGGGCGGGAACATTACCAAATCGCTGCGGTTTTTCACCACTTGGCCGGCCGTTTTCGGCGGGGTCTTGATTGTGCTGGCGACGGCCCTGGGGGTGTGCGCCTTCGGCGACAGTTACGATATCAATACCGGCGGCCTGTTGGCCATTTACGTGTCTCCGCCGGCGATACTCTATTTCGGGCGTTGGGGGATGACCCTGGCGGCGGCGGGCTTGCTGCTTTTGGGGATTCTTCTGGCTTTTGGAGAAACGGCGGTGATGACGGTGCATAAGGCGCTTTTCACGGTGCGTGACGCATTGGGCGGATTGTTCGCGATGGCGGTGCGGGTCAAGGATTTGTTCAAGCTGCTTTTGAGCCCGCGTCTGGCGGTGGCGGCCGGCGGGGCGGCTGGCGTGGCCGAGGCTCCGTCGGCGGCGTACGAGAGTGAACCTCCGCCGTCCCGAAAGAAGCCGGCCCGCGAGACCAAACTGCGGGCCAGGAAGCTGGCGGCGGAAGAAGACGAAAACGAGGCGGCGGACCAGCCGGACATCCCGGCGCGGCAAAATGCCGCCGCCGTTCCCACGTGCCTGGAGAGGCGCGACTCCGGCCAGGTTGAAGAGGTCGAGGTAAAGCCGGCGGCGGATGGGGCGGTTTCCGAAGCATCGGCCGCGGCGGGGGAGGCGAGTGTTCCCACCGAAAAAGCGGCGGCGGCGGGCTGGCGCCTCAAGGCGGTGGTGCAGGCGGCGGTGGAAAAAACCTTGGCGGCGGCGAGTCGCACCGGGGCCAAAGTTCAGGCCGAAGCGGAAACGCTCGCAGCCGCCGGTAAAGCGGTTTTGGAAAAGAAGACGCCGCTCCGCCCGCATCCCCCGGTAACGGCGGAAGGGCAGGGCGGGGTCAAGGAAAAGACGGCCGCAGTGGAAAATAAAACGGCCGAAGCCAGGGAAAACGCCGGCACAACGGAAAACGCTGAAACAGCGGATCACATTGAAACAGCGGAAAACGCCAAAGCCGGCGCAAACGCCGCGGATTCCGACGCCTTGGTGGATGACAGTCCCGCCCTTGTCCTCTCCCCGACGTTGCCGCGCCTGGCACAGCCGGTACAGGAGTGGAAGCCGCGCGCCGCTTTCCATTCGCGTTTCCTGAATTTGAATCTGCGGGATGCTTCCCCCACCGCCGGCGCCGAACCGGTGCGGGCGGCGGTGGCCGAGGAAAAACCCATGCTCAAGCCGGTCGCCGACGTGATTATGGACGTGGAGGCGCTCACGGAGGAATCGTCCTCGGACGTCGTCGCCGACGCGATTGTTTCCAATATGCCGGGGAAAAAGAATGAGCCGCTGCCGCCCAGGGTGATGCCGCCGGCGGCCGATCCCGTTCCGGTGCCGACGGTTCAGGCCCCCAAACCGCCAGTGCAACCGGCACGGGAGCAGCAAATTAAAACCGCCCCGGCGGCAAGCTGCCCGACCGTCAAACCCGAAGCCAAACCCGAGTCCAAACCCGAAGTCAAAGCGGAAGCGAAAATCGAGGCGAAGACCGATCTCGCCAATTACCAGCTTCCCCCGCTGGAACTTCTCGATCCGCCGCAGCCGCCGGTCCTCGAAGATCGCGGCGAACTCGAAGCCAGGGCGAAAATCCTTGAACAGACCCTGGCCGAGTTTAAAATAGAAGGACGGGTCGTTCACATTGAACGCGGCCCCCGGGTGACGATGTACGAAATCAGCCTGGCGCCCGGTATTCGCCTGAGCAAAGTCACTTCCCTCGCCGACAATATCGCCATGCAGCTTCAGGCCGAATCGGTTCGCATCATCGCGCCGATCCCCGGCAAGAACACCATCGGAATCGAAATCCCCAATCTGGCGAAGGAACTGGTCTCCCTCAGTGAAATCGTCAACGCGGTCAACCGCGAGAAGAAGCGCCAAGCCCTCCCCGTGTGCCTGGGGAAGGACGTCTCCGGGGCGGCCCTTGTCGCCGACCTAGCCCGCATGCCGCACCTTCTCATCGCCGGCGCCACCGGCAGCGGCAAGTCGGTCTGCATCAAGTCCATCATCCTTTCCGTAATGATGTGCTGCAAACCCGACGAAGCGCAGATGATCATGGTCGACCCCAAGGTGGTGGAGCTGTCCCGCTTCAAGGACATCCCGCACCTGATGAGCCCGGTCATCACCGACATGAAACGGGCGGTGAACGTCCTGGACTGGATTTGCCAGAAAATGGACGAGCGTTACGAACAGCTGTCGCAGGTATCGGTCAACAATATCGCCAAATTCAACGCGCTGGGGGAAGAGGCCATTCGTGAACGCCTGGACGAATTCGCCAGTCTCGAGGAAATCGACGCCTTCCCCAAGAAGCTTCCCTACATGGTGGTAATCATCGACGAACTGGCCGACCTCATGATGGTCGCGGGGAAGGAAGTCGAGCATCACATCACCCGGCTTGCCGCCAAAAGCCGCGCGGTCGGGATTCACCTGATTCTCGCCACCCAGCGGCCGTCCGTGGACGTCATCACCGGCCTTATCAAGGCGAACATGCCCTGCCGCATCGCCTTCCAAGTGGCCAGCCGGGTCGACAGCCGGACCATCCTCGACCAGAACGGCGCCGAGACCCTGCTTGGTCAGGGCGACATGCTTTATCTGCCGCCCGGCGTCGGCAAACTCACCCGCGCCCAGGGCGTCTTTGTATCCGACGAGGAGTTGTTCCGGGTCGTCGATTACACCAAGGAATCGGCCACGCCGCAGTACCACGCGGACCTGCTTGGCCCGGTGATTGGCGGCGGCGGCGCGGCGGTGGACGTGTCGGACTTCGACGAACTGTTCATCCAATCCGGCGAGGCGATTATTGAAAACCAGCGGGGGTCGGTGTCACTCCTGCAACGCAAGTTCGGCATTGGTTACGGCCGCGCTTCGCGGATTATCGATCAGTTGGCGTCGGTGGGTCTCCTTGGTCCCTTCCGGGACGGCAAGGCCAGGGAAATCCTGCTGACGGTCGAGGAGTTCCACGCCAAATTTGGTGGCGGCCGCCCGGGTTCACCATGGGATGACGACGACGACGGCGACGGCAATGGTCGCCTGGCTGGTCTTCGCGACGACGAGCGTGAACGCCCGGAACCGGATTGGGACGATGAAGAAGAGGAATGATTTAAGGAGAGGATAAGGATAATGCCTGAAAAAGCGCGCATCATTCTCATCACCGGACCCGGCAAGGGCAAGACCACTTCCGCCATGGGAGTGGTTTTGCGTTGTCTGGCCGGCGGTAAAAGGATTCTACTCACCCGCTTCACCAAGGCGGCGAACAGCGGCGAACTGGACATTCTGCGGGATTTGCCCGGTCTCGACATATTGTCGGGATCCTACGGCATGACTCCCTCCCCCAATCACCCCGATTTCCCCCAACACGCGGCGGCGGCCAGGGAACTTTTCGCCAAAACCCGGGCGGTGGCGGGTGAGTACGGCGCCCTAATCCTGGATGAAATCTGCGGGGTGACGGCGCGGGGAATGGTGGCGGAGGAAGAGGTGGTGGCGTTTTTGCGCGGTCTCCACCCGGGTCAAACGGCGGTCCTGACCGGCCGCGGCGCCGGCCTGGGGTTGATTGCCATGGCCGACACGGTCAGCGAAGTCCTGGACCTCAAGCACGGCTACCGGCGGGGAATCACGGCGCAGGAGGGGGTGGAGTTTTGACCTGAGGGCATTTGACTGTCGGTTTTGACAGGATATAATATTGTATGAAAAACGTTATTCGAAAGACGGAAGAATTTCAGCAATGGTTTCATGGATTAAAAGATTTGAAGGCGAAGGCGCGTATCCTTGCGCGGGTTAATGCGGCTGAAGAAGGTCATTTTGGCGACTGCCGAGCTTTAGGTAATGGCATTTCCGAGATGCGCATTCATTATGGTCCTGGTTATAGAATTTATTATGGCAAGCGTACCGAAGTCACGTATTTGCTTATCGCAGGAGGTGACAAAAGTACCCAGGGCCGCGATATTGCCCACGCAAAAGCCATGTGGAAGGATTTGCGGAAGCAAGAGGAGAGGGAAGATGATAAAAGTCAGTAATTTCGACGTATCCGAATACCTTGACAGCGAGGAAATGATAAGCGAATTCCTTACAGCTTCGTTGGAGGATTATGATCCCGATGTTTTTCTGGCAGCATTGGCGGCAGTGGCCAAGGCCCGGGGTATAACACAACTTGCCAAGGATACCGGAATCGCGCGGGCAAGCCTGTATAAAGCGCTTCGACCCGGTGCAAAGCCCAGCTTTGACATGATTATGAAAATTACCGAGGCCTTAGGGGTGTCGCTGGGAGTCAAGAGTTGAGAGGCAATAGCATCTTGCTTGTCCTACCTATAACAATATAATTCCAGGTTTGCTTCTTTATCATGAAGGAACCTGGAATACGCCGTGACCACCCAAGCCGAAGTCCCCGCCCATGTCGCCAAAACCGTTCTAGCCAATCTGCCGAAAACCCTCCTCCGCGACCGCCCCAAACTCGGCCGCGAAGCCGTGCGCCTCCAGACCCTGAAAAAAATCGGCCCGGAAGAAGAACGGCAACTCCACTCCCTCTGGGATGAATTCACCGTCTCCAACAACCTCTTCCTCAGCCGTTCAACCCAACGGCCGCTGTTGGAATTTCCGCCGGAACTCACCATCGCCCCCAGGGTCGGGGAAATCGCCCGGGTCATCAGGGAAAACCAGGTCACCATCATCGCCGGCTCCACCGGCTGCGGCAAAACCACCCAGCTCCCCAAAATTTGCCTGCAAATCGGCCTCGGCCACAGCGGCCTCGTTGGCATCACCCAGCCCCGGCGCTTGGCCGCCATGTCTGTCGCCACCAGGGTCGCCAAGGAAATGAACACCCCCCTGGGAGATTCCGTCGGCTTCCAGATTCGCTTTCAAGCCCGTACCAAACCCACCACTCTCGTAAAATTCATGACCGACGGCATTCTCCTGAATGAAATGCGCCGCGACCCCAAACTCCTCAATTACGACGCCGTCATCCTCGACGAAGCCCACGAGCGGAATCTCGACACCGACCTCCTCCTCGGCTGCATCCGCCGCATTCTGCCCGAACGCCCCAACTTCCGCCTCATCGTCTCCTCCGCCACCCTGGACGTGGGCCGCTTCAGCTCCTACTTTTCCGACGCCCCCATAATCCAGCTCGAAGGACGCACCTATCCCGTCGACGTCCGCTACCGGCCGCCGGACGAGGACGAGGACGACGATCCCGATTTGGACGTGATGATCCTGCATGCCGTCGAAGAACTGGCCGAAGAACTCCCGTCCGGCGACGTCCTCGTTTTCCTCCCCGGCGAAGCGGACATCAAGGAGACGGCGGAAACGCTGGCCCGTTCCGGCCCGAAGGACTGTTTGGTGCTGCCCCTCTATTCCCGCCTGACCCCCGAGGAACAACAGCGCGTTTTCCAAACCACCGAACGCCGGAAAATCATCCTCTCCACGAACGTCGCGGAAACGTCCCTTACCATCCCCGCCGTCCGCGCCGTCATCGACAGCGGCCTCGCCCGCATGAAACGCGTGTCCGACAAAGCTTCGGTCGAGCGCCTGCAGATTGAAAAAATCAGCCAGGCCTCGGCCGAACAGCGGAAAGGCCGGGCCGGACGCGTGGCGCCAGGGATTTGCGTGCGGCTTTATTCGGAGGCGGATTTCCTTAAGCGACCAGCATTCACCGACCCGGAAATCCGCCGCGCCTCCCTCGCCTCCGTTATCCTGCGGCTCCGCCACCTGGGACTGGGGGCGGTGGAGGACTTCCCCTTTCTCGACCCGCCGCAACCTTCGCGGGTGCAGGAGGGCTACCGCGAACTCGCCGAACTCGGCGCCCTGGACGACAAGCGGGACATTACCGCCTCCGGCCGCCGCATGGCCAACCTGCCGGTGGAACCGCGTTTCGCGCGGATTCTTTTGGAAGCCCGCAAGAACGGCGTCCTGGAACCGGCCCTGATAATCGTCGGCATGCTCTCCATTCAAGACCCCCGCGAACGGCCGCAGGCGAAGAAGGGCGAGGCGGAAGCGGCGCACAAGCGCTTTTTACACGGGAAATCCGATTTTCTCGGCTGGCTGCAACTGTGGAAATTTTACGACGACGCCCTGAAGGAGATTCCCTCGAAGTCGCAGGCCAGGAAATTCTGCCGGCAAAATTTCCTCAATTACCTGCGCATGCAGGAATGGCGGGACATTTACCGGCAAGCCGGGGAAATCATGAACGCCGGCAGCGGCGGCGAACCGGACGGCGGACGCGAACGGGCGATGTCGGGGGACAAGGACGGCGGTTACGCCCGGCTGCACCAGGCGCTACTGGCGGGACTACTGGGCCGGATTGGCAAACGCACCGACGACGGCGATTACCTTGGCGCGCGCGGGGTGCGGTTTCTCCTCTGGCCGGGATCGGGACTGGCCCGCGCCGCGCGGGACCGGCGCCAGGCCGCGCGGGAGGCGGGGGATCAGCCGTCGGAAATCCGCCGGAAGGGGCAAATACCCGCCTGGGTGGTCGCGGCGGAACTGGCCGATACGAGCCGGCTCTTCGGGCGCGGGGTCGCCGAGATTGACCCCTTGTGGGTGGAGGAACTGGCCGGCCCCTTGGCGAAGCGGTCCTACTCGGAACCGTTTTACGAGGCGAAATCCGGTTTCGTGCGCGCCCGGGAGAAGGTCGAGGTCTACGGCCTGCCGGTGGTGGAAGGCCGGCGGGTGCATTACGCCGGGATCGACCCCGTGGTGGCGCGGGCGGTGTTTATCCGCCAGGCCCTGGTGGACGAAGCGCTGGCGGCGAAGCTGCCGTTTTTCCAGGAAAATGTGGCGTTGACCCGATCGGTGGCGGACATTGCCCACAAGGCGCGGGCTCCCCTGATGGCTTCGTCCGAAGCGATTTACCGGTTCTACGACGAACGGTTGCCGGCCGATGTCCATAATGACCGGGCCTTGGCGAAGTTCGCTTTCGAACGGGAAAAAACCCAGCCGGGATCGCTCCTTCTCACCCGGCAATACCTGCTGGAAAATCCGCCGGACGGTATAACCGCCGACCGCTTTCCGCCGACCTTGGCCATTGCCAACCGGAACTATCCCCTGACCTACCGTTTCCTGCCCGGGCACCTCGAAGACGGGGTAACCCTGACGGCGCCGGTGGCGGATTTACCCAGCATCCCCGACTGGCGGCTGGAGTGGCTGGTGCCGGGATTGTTGGGGATGAAGGTGGCGGAAATCCTACGCTCCCTGCCGCGCGGGATTAGGCGGGACCTTAATCCGGTAAACGAAAGCGCGGCCGAAATTGCCGAACGTTTGGGCCCGCCGGAGCGCCCCCTTACCGAAGCGATTGCGGCGGCGGCGCACAAATTGTACGGGGTGAGGATTCCCGGGGATGCCTGGGATTTACAGGATTTGCCGGCGTTTCTCCGAATGAACGTGCGGGCCATCGACAAAAACGGCCTGACCCTGGGTCAAAGCCGCGACATCGGCGAGTTGTCCCTCAGCCTGATGCAGGCCGCCAAAAACGCCTTCGAGAACATGGACAAGGACCAGTACGAAAAGACCGGCTTCGACGCCTGGACTTTCGGGGATCTCCCCGAGCGCCTGGAAATCCGCGCCGGCGTTGGCGCGGCGGCTTTTCCGGCGCTGGTGGACGAGGGCAGGACGGTGGGGATTCGCCTTTATCAAACCGGGGACGAAGCCGACGAGGCGATGCGGGGCGGCTTCCGGCGGATGGTGTTTCTTACTTTGGGGCAATGGCTGACCCGGCTGCGAAAAGAAATCCGCCTGCGTTTCAGTTCCCAAACAGTGGCTTTGGCGCAACGTTTGGGGGCGGGTGGGGAAGGTTTGGCGGAGGAGGTTTTGGCTTCGGCGATTGACGAAGTGTTTGGGGTGGCGGAGCCGGTCCGGACCCACCGGCAATTTCTTGAGCGGATTGCGTCGGGGAAGGCGGAGCTTTATCCGGTGGCGCTGGCGTTGCAGGCGTCGGTCGAGGAGGCGTACCGTGAGGCGGCTCGGTTGATTCCCGCCTTGACCCGTCCCCCGACGCCGGCGCACGCCGATTTGTACCGGGATCTGTTACGTCAGCTCGAATCCCTGTTAAGCCCGGGGGTGATGCGTTTGGCGACGGCGGAGCAGATCCGCCAGTTGCCGCGTTTTGTCGCGGGGGCGAAAAGAAGGCTGGAGCGACTCGGTTACGCGCTTGCCAAGGACAAGTTGCGGCTGGGGGAACTCATCCCGTACCGTGAACGTTATGAGACCGCCGCCGGCGGGCGTCTTACCTGGAGCGAGGCGCGGCTCTTGATGGAATACCGGTGGGTGATGGAGGAATGGCGTTTGGGGTTGTTTTCCCAGGAGTCCGGGCAGAAGATTCTCGGCGGGCCAAAGCAGCTCGAGGCGCTTTGGCGGCGGTTTACGAACGGCTGAAACCGGTTCATCCGGGAGCCCACCCGGATTCCCTGAAAGTCCAGGGCATTTTTGAGGTGCCCTCCAGTCAGGAAACCAGCGCGGACTCGGTCTCCTTGCCGCTTTCCCGCCGTTCCTTGTAATGCAATTCCCGCGTGTCGCCGGGCTGGTAGTCATTGAACACTTCCGCCAAACCCGGGATGACCGCCACCAATTCGCAAAAATAGTCCCAATCGTCAATTTGACATGGTTCGGTTTTGTATTGCATTGCCTGCCCCTTTTCCTCAAACAAAGCCTAAAACGCCAGGCTCACCTCGACTCGATGTTCGTTGTGATCATCCCCCAAGGGGATGCCCGGACCAGGCGTGTCCACGCCGTCCAACTTCACTTCCGGGGTGGTTTTTCCCGCCTCGGCCCGCTTCACGGTTATGACGTAATGCGCCCCGCCGCGGCGAAGGCGGATGCTGAAGCTGTTCCAGCTATCCGGCGCGCAGGGGTGGAGCTTGATGACGTTCCCCTCCATGGCCAGGCCCAGGACGCTTTCCAGCAGGAAGCGGTAGAACCACGACGCCGACCCGGTATACCACGACCAGCCGCCCCGGCCGGGATGTTGGGGATTGGTGTAGATGTCGGCGGAGAGGACATAGGGTTCATTCATGTATTTCTCCGCCCTGACCCGGTCGCGGGCGTGATTGATGGGATTCAGCAATTCCTGAAGATCCCAGGCGGTGCGGTGATCGCCCAATTTTGCCGCCGCCATCGCCGCCCAAATGGCGCCATGGGTGTACTGGCCGCCGTTCTCGCGCACTCCGGGGACATAGCCCTTGATGTAACCCGGATTCAGGGGCGCTTTGTCGAAAGCGGGGGTGAAGAGGCGCACCAGCCGGTTTTCCCGGTCGACCAACAGGTTCTCCAGGGAGCGCATCGCCTCGGTGGCGCGGCCGGGTGTGCCCGCGCCCGACAAGACGGCCCAACTTTGCGCTATCGAATCGATGCGGCATTCCGGGCTCAGGTCCGATCCCAGGGGTGTACCGTCGTCGAAATAGGCGCGGCGGTACCAGGCGCCGTCCCAGGCGTGTTTTTCGAGGTTCGCCGCCAGGGAGGCGGCTTCACCGCGGCAACGTTCGGCGAATCCCCGGTCGCCCCGCGCTTCCGAGAGTTCGGCAAAACGCCGCAGAACGGCATGCAGGAAAAAGCCCAGCCACACGCTCTCGCCCTTACCTTCCCGTCCCACCAAATCCATGCCGTCGTTCCAGTCGCCGGAGCCCATCAGCGGCAGGCCGTGCTCGCCAAAACGCAGGCCGTGCTCGATGGCCTTCTTGCAGTGTTCGTACAGGCTGGCCCGGTCCCCCGAGGCCTGCGGCAAATCGTAATACGATTCCTCGTCGTCCCTCAGGGGGCGCCCGAGCAGGTACGGGCGTTTTTCGTCAAGCACTTTGGCGTCTCCCGTGACGCCGACGTAATGCTCCGCCACATACGGCAGCCACAAGTAATCGTCGGAACAACGCGTCCGCACGCCCCTGCCGGCCGGCGGATGCCACCAGTGCTGGACGTCCCCCTCCTCGAACTGCCGCTCCGCCGAATCAAGAAGGTGCTTACGGGCCAAATCCGGTTCGGCGTAAACCAGGGCCATCGTGTCCTGCAACTGGTCGCGGAAGCCGAAGGCGCCGCCGGATTGGTAGGTCGCCTCCCTTCCCCAGAAACGGCAGGAGAGGGTTTGATAAAGAAGCCAGCCGTTGGCCATGAAGTTAAAGGCGGTGTCGGGGGTGTCCACCTGGATGGCGCCGAGCGTTTCCCGCCAAAAATCCACCACCTGCCGGAGGCTGGCCCGGGCCGCGTCCAGTCCCCGGAATTCCTTGATGAAACGGCGGGCGCTGTCGATGTCGGGGGCGGAACCCAGGCGGAAGACCAGCTCCCGATTTTGTCCCGGGCCCAAATTGAAAAACATCTGCGCCGCGCCGCAGGGGTCCAGGCCGGGTCCGACCCGACCGGACAGGCTCAGCCGGCGCATGGCGGCGGGATTGGCCAGGTCGCCGTTCCGGCCGATGAATTCGCGGCGGTCGCCGGTGACGCCGCGGCCGGGGTCGTCGACATCGAGGAAGGCGAGATTACGCTTGAATTCGTTGGAATAGGGATTGCGGGCGACCAGGGCGCCGGACCGCGAGTCGACGCCGGTTACGATGTGCATGCCGGTTTTGGCCCGGAGGTCCCCCAGCACCCATTCGACAAAACCGGTGACGGAAAGGTCGCGGCGCCGGCCGGAGTGGTTGGTGAGGCGCAGGGTGAAAAATTTGACCGGGGCGTGGCGGTCGACGTGGATGGTCAACTGCGAGGCGATGCCGGCCTCCTGATGTTCGAACCGGCTGTAGCCGAAGCCGTGGCGGATGAGGTAGCTGCGG
>JAVBTZ010000189.1:0-18234 GCA_031555915.1 Planctomycetota bacterium | reverse complement strand
TGTGGACAACCGTCTCCACTTGCGCCATACAGGGTGTTTCTGCGTATCAATTCCTCGTAAATGCAATCCATGCTCACTCCAATGCAATAATCCCGCCTTCATTACTGCCTAAATGAAACGAATGAAACCGTGAATGGTTACTAGACATCACCATCCACTTCGGTAATCATGGCCTGGGCGTCATTCGCCATATCCACGGCATGCTGGTTAATGCGCGGATTCGGTTTCTTCAGGATGCGGTCAATAAGCCCGCGGTCCCGCTGAAGCCATTTTTTCCGTTCGTGTTCCAAACGCGCCAGCGCCTCATGCTTATCCAAGAAGATAAAACGGCTGTTCCACCGGCAGTCGCAGGGCAGCATGGACAGTTTATTCAGCATCCCGGGGAAGGACTCCGGCGGCAGTTCCTTATTGAGACTCACCACCCGGACAAACTTGTCGCCGATACGCAAATCAATCCCGCCGACCATTTCCTGCCCGCCGATCAGCTGGCATATTTCCGTGGGGTTGTCAGGTAGCGCAATCGGGTGACTCAGTCCGGTCAGACAAAATTGCAGCCATTCCAGCAGCTCATCCTTCACCATCGTTCCATGCTCCGTTTCTACCCGTACCGCCTTCAGCCTTTCCAACTGAAAAACAGAAGAAAGATGATTCTCCAACTTCACCAATTCCCGCTTGAACACCGCCAAGGGATTCGCCTTACCGCCGCCATCGCCGCTTTGGTCATCAGGGTCGTCAATCAGCATCGACGTCATCTTTTGCTCGCGGAGCAAGGGCGGGAACCAGGTGACTGTAAGGACGTTGCTTCCCTCGTACATGGTGTCCGCGGCTTCGAAATAGCTTCTCCTTTCTTCATCAATGGCCAGGGAAACTCGGTCTGGAAATTTCGACAATTCCCGCGGCGTATACGAAGGACACGCAACGCGAAAGCTGTCCACATGCACCACCCATTGCGTTCCCAAGAGCCGGAACGCGCTATTTAAACGCTCCGACCACACCTCCCGGTCGGTCGCGGGAGCATTCGCCGCATCCTGGCAACGGTAGCCCCAAGCCACCGTCATGGAACCGTTCTTGTTCAGGACAATTCCGTCCTCGATGAGCGAAGAATACGTCAGCAGATCCGACACCGCTTCTCCTCGGTCGCGGTACCGGTTCAGGCTCCGCTGGCGTTCCCGCAAATATTCACCGACCAGTAACGCCAGAAAAATAACCCCGACTAACGCAAACGTCGCGGCCAGCGGCGGCAAGGGTATTGCCGACAGGTACGACATAATCAATTCCATCACCTTCTCCTATGAAAGATGTCAACCCCCTCGTCATGATGCGCCAGCAGCGCGTTTGCAAATCATGGGCGTTTGTAGGGGTCAATGGAGCGAACGCTTCCTCCTTTCACTTCTCCACCCGGGGGTGGCTTAGCGCTTCCAGGGGTTACGCATCCGGCGCTTGTGGGCGGCTTCGCTGATAATCCGAAAGGGCGAAGGCCGGGGCGGGTAATAGCTCCTATAGCTCTTGTTTCTCAGGTAAACGGGACGGAGGTATGGATCCGCCTTCGCCATCCGCCGCAGCACCGCCAAAGCCACAAACCAGAGAATCACCCCGCCGATTGCCGATTTCATTTCCAGGATGTAAAAAATCATGGTTCCAGATACCAACCCTGCAAACATGATCATTTCCCGGTCGCAGCCCAGAATCAGGTTCGGGCGGTTCAAGGAGCGGTGAATCGGCGCGGTGCGGAGAAGCTCCTTCTTGTCGTCCATCACAGGACCCCGCCGGCATGGCTCGTCAGGAACAGCATCACTGCCTCACTCCCGGCTTCCGCCATGTCGGCGATGGTGGCGCCTTCGGCCTTGTAGAAGTAAGTAAGAATCTTGTTGGCGCAGATGACGAGGGAAAGGACGAGAATCATCACCACCAGCTTTTGAAACAGACCGTTCAAATCGCCGCCCCACAACAGGATTGCCCCGCAGGTGAAAATCCCGATGACCCCCAGTCCCGTCGCCAGCGGCCCGGTAAGCGAATCCTTAAGCTTGGTAATCCCCTCCTCCCACGGTAAACCACCGGCGCCGGCGGTGCCGGTGGATGCAAGTGCCGGCTCCCCTAACACCACCATGGCGACCAGCGCCAACACGAGCATTGGAAACAACGTTTCTTTCTTCATGAACATCTCCTTACCAAATAGATGAAAAGACAATGCGCCCCCGTAGCTCATGCCATTCATGGCAATGAACGGGTGACACGGCAATTCCGCGCCAATCAGATGGATTTTAGGGTATACCCGGCCGTCTCCGACCAGCCGTCAATAACTTTGATATCCTTCACCCGCCGGCAGGCCGGCGGATTCTCCGGGTCTTTTTGTATATTCACGAGAACATGCACCGCCCGGGCGATATTCTTATGGGGATTCGGGGGGGCGTATTCGTAGGTGGCAATCAAATCCGCCAAGCGGTCAAGCGCTGACTCGCAATCGTCGGCGTGAATCGTCGACGCTCCGCCCGGATGGCCGGTGTTCCAGGCTTGGATGAGGTCATGCGCCTCCGGGCCGCGCACTTCGCCGACGATGATGCGGTCGGGGCTCATGCGCAATGTCGTTTTCAATAAATCCTGCATCTCAACATCCAAACAGGTACAGAAATTCACCTTGTTTTTGCATATCGATCTAATTTCCCGGGTATCCTCGATGATGATTTGCCGGTCGTTCGGGCTGACCCGGCACATTTCATGGATAATGGCGTTGACGAAGGTGGTTTTCCCGGATTTGGTTCCGCCGATCACCAGAATGTTCTTTCGCTCACGGACTGCGAAATTTAAGGCGGTGCGTTGCTCCGGCGTGATCACGCCCTGATCAACATAGTCTTCCAGGGTATAAATCCGTATGGCGGGTTTGCGGATGGTAAAGGTGGGGGCCGCGACCACGGGTGGGACCTGACACTCGATTCTCGGCCCGGTCCAAAGCGGGAGTTCGCAACTTAGGATAGGACGACGTTCGTTCAGAACCATATTGAAACAACCGGCAATGTAGGTGACAATCGCCGTAGCTTCGCTATATGTCAGTATGCCGATTTCAAATGGTTCAGTGCCGAGACGGTCTTGAAAAATCGTGCCATTCTCATTCAACATGACATCCTGGGTATAGGGGTCTTGCATTGCCCTAACAATGTCTTTCCCCAAAAGATCCAATAAGGTCTTCTTCTGGCGGTCATTGACCTGGCTGTACTTCGGATCCTCGATACCGGCGGGCGGCGTCGGGGTGTCTAAATCAACCTCAGCCTCGGCTTCCTTCCGCTTCCGCGATAGATATGCCTCTTCGCGGCGGCGTTGGGCGTCATCAGGATGATTTTGGGGCGTCAACATGCAAGAATCCAGTTCGGACGAATGAAAATATTCTGACCATGACAATAAATCTTTTATTTGGATTCCGACTCATGCACAAGTTTACTTTGAAAGAAAAATATTTAATTTTTCACCAAAACGCCATGTAAACGGACTTGTGATTATTCATCCCTTTTCATTATGGGATGTTATGAGTAGATAAAATTTTGTCTAAAAAACATCCTTCACATCACTTCAAATACGATTTTTTATTACCCATTGCCGATTTACATCACTTGTTATACTGGTTCTTGCGTTCGGGATTTCCCCGAATTCTTCTAACCCTATGGAGAACAGTATGAAACGAAATATCATGAATATTCGCGATGAAGCGCTGGAACACAGGAAGCGCCAACGGGAGGAAAAGGAGAAAAACGAGAAAAGGGATGACCGCGACCAAACCGCTGAGGTTTGGCGGGAACATACGGAGTTGAAGGCGCGGGTCGACACTTCCACGCCGGAAAAGCGTTACGCGGAGATAATGCAGGCGGCGGAGCGAAAAGTGCGGCAGAATCTGGAAAAACTAGAAACGCGGCTTGCCAAGCGGGAAGCGGAGGCAGCCAACCGCTTAAACGCGATTATGGCGAAACGGCCCGGCCGCGTGGCAAAATTGCTGACGCGAGGAAAAGCGGCGAAGAAATGGGACGCGGCGGTAAAAAAGCAAAAGGCGACGCTTTTTCAAATCCGCAAGCGAAACTCCACCGCCTTTAGCATTCGTACCCAATCCAGCCACTATCGGCGGGAAATTGACGGTTGGATTCGAAATCGCGCCATGCGTATCGACAAACCTTTTATTTTGGAATTTGAGAAGCAGGAACGCTTGCGGAGAGAAATCGAAGCGAAAAGCATCGAAGTAGCACGGGAAATGGAAAAACAGCGGGAAAGGAATAAAACGCGGGAGATGGGAGTAAAACAGGAAGTCAGGCGCGAAAACAGCCTGGAAAGAACTTTTGCGGTCTATCCGTGATAAAAGTGAGCGACGGCCCCCTTTTTGCTCATCGCGGTGGTTTTTTGCTTTTTGGCACCGGTAACGCATTTGTGCGCCGCTTCTCGCCAAATGGGGGCATCCGCCCCCATTTTTGCCAAGCATAGCCTTTTTACATAATTTTCAGCACCACCGCCGCCAAAGCCGCCACTCCACCCAAAATCGCCAAAAGTCCGCCTGCCAGCACAATAGGCCCGTGGTTGCGTTGGTTTGCCTCGTTTTCCGTTCGTAATTCCGCAATTGCACCTGCCATCTCTATTTTTATGGCCTCACGCATCAATGCGGCGGATTCATCTGCTGCGTCGCTGATTTGCGACCGGCAGGCGGTCAAGCTAACGTTGATGATGTTTTGAGCCGTTTCTTTCGCGTCAGACCGGCAGCGGTAGGCGAAGTCCTCATATTCATTGGCATGACGCTGTAGTACCCGCTCATGCTCCACAGCAGCGTCATCCGCCAAAACCTTCATGATTGTCGGCAAAACCATCACCGGGTCGTCGGCGCGGACCGGTTGGCGGTTCACCACAGCCACTTCGCTCACAATCTTCTGCAATAGCTCGCGAATAGCTTTTCGCCTCTCCTCGTCCTCTTTGCTCATTCGCACACCCCCGAAGCGTCAATCCGCTCAAACATGTAGCGCCGGGCCATTTTCATCCGCTGCCGCGTCATGATGGTGGCGTTGGGGTCTGTCGCCGCCTCAAGGAAGGTTTTGCCGTTTTTCAACGATTCGGTTATATCCCGAGCCATGTCGATGGGCCATTCGTAAATACGGGTGATGCTGCGGATGCGTTTCTGATTCGACTTGTAGACTTCCATTTTGTCGAACGGCTTTCCCTGGTGTTCTATGCTGCCATTATTGCTGTTGAGCCAAACCGCGATTTCAGCAGGCGGCGGCATCTTTTTGGCCACTTCATCAAGGCAATGCATGGTTTGGGCGAGTTCAATACCGCCCATGATGGGAACATGCAAAACTATCTCCGCCCCCTCCTCCATGAGCATTTCCGGCACGGCATTGACGGTCATGTAGGTCATCAGCGGGATATAGGTATTTCCCCCGGTATCGATGACAAAAACATCGTTCGGCTGCGCCGTACCCACCTTCTCAACCAATACGTCAAATTTGCTACGGTCAATGTCGTCTTTGGTGAGCACATCGACAAATTTGACTCCCAATCCCTTAATCGTCGAGAAACTGCCGTTCGCCGGGTCGATGTCCATGAGAACCGGCGGAGGCAGCCCGACCGCCTCTCGTTTCTCGACCAGGTACTCCGAAAGCATACAAGCAACCAACGACTTCCCAATCCCGCCTTTTGACCCCACAATCAGATTTAAACGCGCCATTTCTTTTCCTTTCCCAAAATGAAGCATCAGAACAACTTTTCGGCATCTTCCCTGTTAAACCGCCCAAACCTCGGCGGAGTGGAGTAGGGAGGAGTCTCCGCCGCATCCTCGGCTTTTACTGATTTCTCTGATTTCGCTTCTGCCTCCGGCTTCCGTACCGGTACAGTTTTCACATTGTCTATATTTGGCGTCGGGGTTTTGCTGTTTTGGCAGTCTGTTTTCCGCTGCTGCTTTATGTAACGCCGCAGCGAATCATAATGCAAATCAAGTAAACCATGAGCCTTGGTGACTTCATTGATGCTGGCCATAGACCAGCCCTTGTCCAGGAGGTCGCGGATTTCAGGCCAGATAGCCAGGAACCGGCTCCTATTCCTCGCCTGCTTATACACCCGCTTGTCGGCGGCGTATTCAACCATCAGTTGTTCGAGGTTTTTTTTCATTGTTTGTCCGATATTGGGTAGCCTGAAGCGGGCAGTAACTTGTCTTGAGTTATTCTGCATTTTGATCTGAAATCGATCCGATTCCTGCCTGAACCCCACCTGATAAGTTATGTAAATAGCCTTGGTTATGCCGGCAAGCATCCGAATTATTCTTGAAAGTGCGTTTTATTTCTTATGCCTGCAAAACCCGGCAAAACCATAAGGTTCCTTTCATCACCTTGCTAATTCGAAGGTTAGAGTGCAGGGTCGCGGTGCATTCTCCTAATCCCCGTTCTACTGTCAAGCCTTTAAGTAAAAATCAGACAAAAATATCCTTGGAGATTCAGATAATTTTAAGAAAAGAAAAGCAATCTTCGTGTTTACAGAACTACGGCAGGATATGTGTTGTACCGGTACAGAGTCCCGGTTCAACACGTCCCCCTTATTCGCAAGCTCAACGGGGGAATCCTGTCCTTCGGAGAAAAGTATGAGCGACGACGCCATAATAAAAACGACGCCCCGCCGCAATATCGAACCGATATGCGTCTGGGTCAACGAAGAGGAAAGAGAGGCGATTATCGCCAACGCCAAGGCCTGCGGTTTGTCCGCTTCGGCCTACGCCAGGAACCTGGCCCTGGGTCATTCTCCGCCAACTATCCTCGACCTCAAAGAAGTGGGGAACCTCATGGCGACCCGGGCCGACCTCGGGCGCCTCGGCGGACTTTTCAAGATGTGGTTGTCCGATATGGTTCGCTACAACCAAATCTACGACCAGCCGGTGGACGAGCTTTTGGCCAAAATCAGCGAAGCGCAGGACAAGCTTTTGGCTGTCATCCACCGGATCGACCGGGAAGCCCGGGCGAAGCGATGATTTCGAAACGGATCGCCAAGCAAAGCCCGCGGTCGTCCAGCATGCGCCGCCTGGTGCAGTACATCACCAACCCCCAGGGGACGATTAGTCGGGTAGGCGAGGTGATGATCACCAACTGCGGCGCCGAGGACCCGCAATTAGCTGCCATCGAGATGGAGGCGGTGCAAAGCCTGAATACCCGCTCCAAAACGGACAAAACCTATCATCTGCTGGTTTCGTTCCGCGCCGGCGAAGAACCCGACTCCAATGCGCTCAACGGCATTGAAAAAGAAATGTGTGCTGCCCTCGGCTATGCCGACCACCAGCGGGTGGCGGTTCTGCACCGCGACACCGACAACCTTCACCTGCATGTGGCGATAAACAAGGTGCACCCGGAGACTTTCAAGGTCCACGAGCCGTTTTTTGATTATCTGAAGCTTAGGAGCGCCAGAAAACGTTTGGAAAAGGAATTCGCCCTTTCGATTGATTCCCGGGAAGAAACGGAGGAAGTTCGGGAAAACTACTCGAAAGCCCAGGACATGGAAGCCTACAGCGCAATTGAAAGCTTGGAGTCGTGGATCCGGCGAAATTGTCTCGAAGAGATAAAAAAAGCAGAGACCTGGGATGATTTGCACCAAACCATGGCGGAAAGCGGTCTCGCCATCAAAAAGCGCGGGAATGGCCTGGTCATCGAAGTAATTGGCGAAAAGGACCTGGCGCCGGTGAAAGCGAGCAGTATTGACCGGTTACTGTCAAAAAAGCATTCAGAGGAGAAATTTGGCGAGTTTACCCCGGCAAGTGAGGCAATCAGGCAAATTTCGGCGAAACGGCGCTACGCGAAGGGTCCGGCGCCAAATATCCCCACGGAGACCCTTACCCTCTTCAAAGAGTACGAACAGGTCAGAAACGCGAGCGAGAACCGCCAAGCTGCCGAACTCGCCGCTTTGGATAAAGAATATGCCCGCCGGGCGGAAGCGGCGAGGAAACTTCGTCAAGCGGAGGAAAAGTTTATTTTAGCCGGCGGCTGGTCGCCGGCGAAGAAGATGCGGCTGGAAACGGAAAAATTGAAGTACAGCACGCAAATGCTGAAATTGCGGCAGGAATTTGGGGAGAAGCGGAAAAAGGTGTATGTCGAGCACGGCCGTTGTACCTATCCCACCTGGCTTCAGGGGCAAGCCGAAGCGGGTCGGGAAGAAGCGGTGGAGGCATTACGCAAGCTCGCCCATAGCCGGAATCATGCTTTGAACAAGAAACCGAATTCCCCCGCCATCAGCCCCCCGAATTCACCCGAAATGCCGACTTCGGTTGCGAAGGGAGAAATAGCGACGAAAACCAAGGGTTTGGAAGATAAACCCATCGACAAGGTCACGAAGAAGGGAACCGTCATCTACCAAGTGGGAAAGGAGGTAATACGTCACGACGAAGACGGCTATACCGTTGCCCGCGCTTCCAGCGTCGAAACGACTATAGAAGCGTTGCGAATGGCCCGGAAACGCTTCGGTGACAAACTGACCATTACCGGCAATGCCGAATTCAAGGCGCGGGTAATTGCCGCCGCGGTGGAAGCTCGGCTCAAAATTACCTTCACGGATGAGCGGATGGAAGCGGAGCGGCAAAAACTCATGGAAAAGCGAAAGGAGGGAAGGAAACAGCATGAAGTGGAGAAACAGCAGGGAAACGAACGGTAAACCACTGAGGAAGGAGAAATATGACCGCACAACTTAACAACATGATTGTCAGCGCCGGAGAGGAGGAAGCGAAGAGGCGGGGGCTTTTGGTGCAGCGTATCGTCGTCTGCGTGGTATTTGTGGTCGGCGGCATGATTGCGACGCAACATTTCGCCTATACCTTCGGCTTCGACAGAGCCTTGGGCTGGCATTACCATAATATGTATTTCCCCGTGATGTTTGTTTGGTGGGCGGTGAAGTGGCACGGCGACTTCTATGACCAGCTAACCGGCAGCGGCGCCCTTGGTTGCGGCTTCATTTGCCTGGCGCTCTTGGTTTACCTATTCACGGCGCGAATCGCTTCGCGGGCGGTGAAGGGAAACAAATTCATGCACGGGTCGGCGCACTGGGCCACGCGGAGGGAAATCAAGGAGTCCGGCGTCCTCGGGAATAATTCCGGGGTTTATGTCGGTGCCTGGCAGGATGAACGGGGCAAACTGCACTATCTCCGGGATTCCGGCCCCTCGCATGTGCTTTGCTTCGCCCCGACCCGGTCCGGCAAGGGAGTTGGTCTCGTCTTGCCGACGCTTCTCTCTTGGGAAGCAAGCACCCTCATCACCGACTTAAAAGGCGAACTCTGGGAGCTTACCGCCGGTTGGCGGCAAAAATACGCCAAGAACAAAGTCATCCGTTTTGAACCGGGTAATCCGCATGGATCCGCCCGCTGGAACCCTTTCGACGAAATCCGCCTCGGCAGCGAATACGAAGCTTCGGACATTTCCTCTCTAGCGCGGATCATAGTCGACCCCGAGGGCAAAGGTCTCGAAGACCATTGGGCGCGGACCGCCCACGATTTGCTGTCCGGTTGCATTGCGCACCTTCTTTACAAGCGGGAAAAGGATAAAGTCCCCGCGAACATGTACGCTCTCGATTATATGCTGGCGGACCCGAAGCTGCCCTTAAAAGACCTGTTCGAGCAGATGACGAAGTACGAACACACCCAGAAAGGCCCGCATCCCATCGCAGCTACTTCGGCGGCTAAAATTCTAACGAAGCCGGACAATGAGCGGGGTTCAGTGATTTCCACGGTGCAAAGCCATCTGGAAATCTATCGTGACCCGGTTCTGGCGAAGAACCTATCCATGTCCGATTTTCGCCTCTTCGACCTCATGAACCACGAAACGCCGGTGTCACTATACCTCATCACCACTCCGGACAACAAGGACCGGCTCCGGCCGCTTCTTCGGATGATTGTGAACTGGTTCCTCCAGAAGCACACCAGCCGGGAAAGCTTAGGTTTCAAGGACGGGCGGACGGTCATGGCCCACAAACACCGGCTGTTGTTCATGGGGGACGAATTCCCCTCCCTCGGGAAACTCCCGGCCATCGCCGACGGTTTGGCCTTCATCGCCGGATATGGCATTAAGTGCTACCTCATCACCCAGGATTTGACCCAGCTCTACCAGCATTACACCAAGGAGGAGTCGGTCACGTCGAATTGCCACATTCAGGTGGCGTTTCCGCCAAACAAGGTGGAAACGGCCGAATATCTCTCAAAATTGTGCGGCGAGACGACAGTCCTGGACGAGCAGTACAGCACCTCCGGAAAACGCGCGGCGGTGTTTGAGGACAGCGTTTCGCATTCGATTCATTCGGTGAAGCGGGCGCTCCTCACTCCGGACGAAGCCATGCACCTGGCCGGTCCCAAGAAAAACTCGGCCGGGGACATCGTCGAACCGGGCGAGATGGTAATCAACGTCTCCGGTTTCGCTCCGATTCGCGGTCGTCAACCCCTATATTTCAAGGACCCGACTTTCCTGGCCCGCGCGAAAGTGAAGGCGCCGGCCGAGGGCGACGTGCTTACGGGCAGTCGCGGTGTCGGCGTGACGGTGTCCTTGACATGATTCCAGCCCAACATTCCCGCGCTATTCTTTGGTGCCTTTTACTTGCCTTCGCTGTCCTGATTGGCGCCGGCTACGCCGTTCACCTAGCCGGCCTGCGGCTGAACTTCACGGAAAGCTTTCCTCAAGGGCTTTACTGGACCGTCGACAAGAGGCCGGAAAAGGGCGACCTGGTGGTTGTCTTTCCGCCGGCCAGCGAGGTATTTCTCGAAGCGGTCGAGCGGGGTTACCTGCACCGATCGCTTTTGGGCTTCGGCCCAGGCGCCATCATGAAGGAAATCGCCGCGGTCGGGGGCGACCGGGTGAGCGTGAAACCGACCGGGGTATGGGTCAATGGCGCGCTTCTCGCCAATAGCGCCCCACGGCTTGTCGATGTACGCGGGCGGCCATTGCCGCTGCCGTTGTTCAATTCGTATCAACTTGCGGATGACGAGGTGTTTTTAATTTCCCAGCACCATGCGCTTTCGTTCGACAGCCGCTATTTCGGGGTTTTGAAACGGAAGCATATCCGGGACGTGGTCCGTCCCGCTTTTATTTACATTCCCTTAAAAAAATAGGAGTGAAGTATCATGCGTCTTTTCATTGCGGAAAAGCCGGAACTCGCCCGCGCCATCATGGAAGGACTCGGCGGCGGCGAGAAGAAACACGGCTATTACCAGTGCGCCGGCGGCGATACCGTCACCTGGTGCTTTGGGCATATGCTGGAATTGTGGCCGCCGGAGGATTACGACCCCAGGCTCAAACACTGGCACCTGGCTGATTTGCCATTTTCCTTCGTACCCTGGAAAAAGCGTCCGACCGCGAAATCACAGGAGCAATTGGGCATCATCACCGCTTTGATCAAGCGGGCCGACACCATCGTCAACGCCGGCGACCCTGACGCGGAGGGTCAACTGTTGGTGGACGAAATTCTTCAATACGCCGACTATCGCGGCGGGGTGTTGCGGGTTCTCATCAACGACAACACGCCGGCGGTGGTGAAAAAATCCCTGGCGAATCTTCGCGACAACGCCGAGTTCGCCGGACTATCCGCTGCCGCCGAAGCGCGGCAGGTTGGGGATTTCCACTACGGCATGAACATGACCCGCCTGTACACCCTCGCCGCTAAGCAGGCCGGTTTTCAAGGTGTGCTCTCAGTTGGCCGGGTGCAGACGCCGATTCTCGGCTTGGTGGTCCGCCGCGACCGCGAGAACGCCGGACACCAGAAACAAAACTATTTTGCCTTAACTGGCAATTTCACGGTGAAGGGTTTGAACTTCCCCGCCGCCTATCAAATTGCCGAAGGTGACCCGGTAGACGATAAGGGACGGTTGAATGACAAATCCCGCACCGACGCCATCGCAGCCGCGGTACGCGCCCAGCCGGCGACGGTGATCGAAGCGTCCACAGCCAGCCGCGAGACGCCGCCGCCGTTGCCTTATAACCTGCTGAAGCTGCAAACCGACGCTGCCCGGCTCCACGGCCTGAAGCCGGACGCGGTCAAAGACATCACTCAGGCGCTTCGAGAAAAGCATCGCCTCATCACCTACAACCGCTCCGATTGCCAATATCTTTCCGAAGAGCAGCACGCCGACGCCCCCGGCGTCATCGCGGCCGTCGCGGCAGTTTTGCCTGATTTGGCCGATGGCATTGACCTGAATCCGGCGTTGAAAAGCCGCGCCTTCGATTCCTCTAAAGTAACCGCCCACCATGCGATCGTTCCCACTGCCGCGAGCGTCAATTTCAACCAGCTGTCCCGCGACGAGCAGAAGATTTACACCCTGATTGCCCGCGTCTACCTCGCCCAATTCTGTGAACCCTACCGGTATGAACAGACCAAAGTCGTCGCCGAGGCGAACAGCCACCGCTTCGCCTGTCAAACCCACGTGCCTATGTACTCCGGCTGGAAAACCATATACGGCGCCGATGCGGCAGACGACGACACGCCCGCCGGCGACGCTGACGCAGTTACCCTGAGTCTGAAGGATCTAGCCACCGGCGATAGCGGCAATTGCACCGGCGCTGAGGTCGCGACCAAGGAAACGAAACCGCGCCTACTCTACACCATGGCCACGCTCCTCACCGACCTCACCCGCGTCGCTCAATACGTCAAGGACGACAAACTCCGGAAGCTGCTTTTGGACAAGGACAAAGGCAAAGCCGGCGAACACGGCGGCATTGGCACCCCCGCCACGCGGGACAGCATCATCGCGTTGCTTTTCGCTCGCGGCTTTATTGAAGAGAGGAAGACAGGAAAATCGGCAAATATCGTGTCGACGAAGGCGGGACAGGATTTCTATGATGCCCTTCCGGATGCCGCGAAATTCCCGGACATGACGGCGGTTTGGCACGGCCAACAGAAAGAAATCGAAGCCGGCACACTGGACAGTAACGCTTTCATCGCCGGTCTTATCGACTACCTGGCCGACGAAGTCGCACGGGTAAAAGTAGCCGGCGCCGGGGTCCAGACGGATTTCCATCCCTGTCCCACCTGCGGCAAAGCCCTGGCCAAGCGGAAAGGAAAGACCGGTCCGTTTTGGGGCTGTACCGATTATCCGGCCTGCCAAACTACTTTGCCGGACGCCAACGGCAAGCCGGGGGCGAGAAGCATCGCCGTCACTCCCGCGGGAAGCGACGCCGAGGCGCCGAAATGTCCGGACTGCGGCAAGCCGATGCGGCTCCGCAATGGGAAAAAAGGGGCGTTTTTCGGCTGTTCCGGCTATCCGAATTGCGGCAAGACCATGCCGGCCAAGGACGGGCAGCCGGTTCAGCCCGCCACCGCCGACCCTTCGGAAATCCACAAGTGCATGGAATGCGGCAAGCCGCTGGTTCGCCGGCCGGCCAGCAAAGGTTCCGGCTTTTGGTGGGGCTGTAGCGGTTATCCGGACTGTAAAGAACGGTATTTCGATAACAACGGCGTTCCGAATTACGGCGCCAAAAAGAAACAAACCGAGTCGGCGCCGGCGCCGGCGGTTACCGTACCGTTTTAACCCTATTCCCGCCCATTTTTTGAACAGCAAGAAGTCAATTGATTAGATAAACCCGGCCTGACGCCGGAGCAAACCCTAGAAAAAGGAGAATCTGAATGCCCGTATTACCGGAAGAGTTTTTCCCGAATTATGAAGCGATGGAAATATTCGACGCCGACGCGATAGCTGAAGAAAAGCTCAGGGACGCCCAGGAGGCGCCCGGCTACGCCGTCGCCTTCGATCCGCCGGAAGCCGAACGCGCCGGCGCCTACGTTGACGACGTCGTCACGGATGAGGAAGCGCTCGCCGCTTCCGCCGACATCATCGACAGCGAGTGACCCTGTTTTCCCGACAGAGCAGAGTACAATTCCCCCAACCGTGCCGGCCATTCATTTCAAACCTTCCCAATATAAGGAAATTTATGGCTGCTGACACCATGACCCCTACCAGACCCGCGACGAGACCATATACGGATCGCGATTTCCGCCAAGGTTTGGCGAACAAATTTGTTGAACAGTTGCGGGATGGCACCTCACCCCTGCAAAACCCGCCTCCCGCCGGCATCAACCCTACCCCCTTCAACCCGGTTTCCGGGCGGACCTTCAGCGGCGCCAATCACCTCCAGCTTCGCCTTTCGGGATACCAGGACCCGCGTTGGCTCACCTATAACCAGGCGAAGGAAAACGGCTGGATGGTTCGGCACGGCGAGAAGGCCACCAAAGTCCAGCATTGGACCGACCGGGAAACACGGGACAAACTCGACCTGGACGGCAAGCCCATCCTCGGCGCCGACGGCAAACCGGAACAGGAGACGGTCAAGCTGCAACAGAAGAAGGTCGTTTTTTATGGCGTCTTCAACGCCGAGCAAATCGAGGGCATTCCGGAAATGCTTAGAACCGCGCCGGAGGTTAACCCGGTGGAACGCGTCCAAGGGCTGGTCGACGGTTTGAATTTCGCCAAGGTCGCCAACGACGCCCTGAGCCGCCCCACCTACAACCAGACGCAAGACGTGATTCACATGCCGCCCCGCAACACTTACAAATCGGAAGAGGAATATTGTGACGCGCTTCTGTCCGGCGCTACTTTTGGCACCGGCAGCCGCTCGCGCCTGGACCGTAACCCCGGCACCCCGGGGAGTCAAGAATATTCGGCGGAAAAACTCCGCACCGAACTCGCGACCATGATGATCGCCGACGAAATCGGCCTCCCGCGGAATACCGAGCGGGTGGCTCCTTTTGTCGGTGATTTCGTCAAATTTGTCGAGAATCACCCCCTGGAGCTGCTGCGGGCCGCAAGCGCCGCCAGCTACATTGCCGACTACATGTTTGAGCGGGAGCTTACCCACGAGCGTCAGGAAGTGGTGGAGAAAACACCTGTACAAACACAGGAAGCACAGCGCCAAGTTATCACACCTGAGGTCGAACCGACCCGGGAAGCGGAGCCGCGACCGGCCCCCGCCCGCACCGAACCGGCGCAGGCGATACACCAAGAGACGGCGGCGCCAACTCGCGAAGAACCGACCCGCCAACAGGGGCCGCAGCCTACGCCGCCGGCGGTCGAACCAACCCAGGAAGAGGAAAATCGGATCGAATTTCCCGCTGCTACCACAGGGAAATTTAAAATAACAACCTTTACTGATAAAGAAACTGGTACGACTTTATACGGTGTCGCTGCTCATCAACAACCTGGTGACCTTGATCATTATGATGTGTGGAAAAAACTGAAAACTTTCAAAAACCAACAAGATGCTCAGAATTTTCTTAATGAAGCGGAACGACAATTCAGCGACACGGAGCAGGCTATCACCCAAACTGAGCAACTGCGGGAAACACCCGCCCCTGAACCGGAGCCGGAAGTCTCCGCCGCCGCAGAAACGCAGGTGGCAGAACCGGCGCCCTCTCTGGAACAGCGTTTCGGCCAAATCGATATCCCGGTCGGCAGCATTGGCGCTTTCGAGGTTCGCGGCTGCCTTGTCAACGAGGAGGACGGCGAAATTTCCAGCCATTCCTTGGATAATACCCAGAAAGAAGACCTGGCCGACTTCGACAAGTTCGGCGTCTATACCCTGCTGGACGACGAATCCGACGCCCACTTGAAAGACTTCGATACCATTGAAGAGGCGAAGGAATTCGCCCGAGAAGCGGACCGGCAGTATGCCGCTAACGTGGCCAAGCTGGCGGAGGCGGAATTGAAAGATCGCCCGCTCGATTCCCCGCAGGCGGCAAAATCCCCGCAGGCCGGCCAGTCCCGCTACAACTCGGACGACCCCGGCACCCGCACCTATATCAATGTTCCGAAGGAAGAAAAGGACGAAGCGAAAACCCTCGGCGCCAAATGGGACAAATCCAAGTATTCCTGGTATATCCCCGGCGACGTGGAGAAAGAACCCTTCGCCAAATGGCAGCCGAAGGAAAACACCCAGGAACAGCAGGGAGAAAAGAAGGCCTTCAAACGCGAATATATCCACGTCCCCGCCGCCGAAAGCAAGGAGGCGGAACAGGCCGGTGCAAAGTGGGACCAGAAAAACCGCTCTTATTACGTGATGAAAGAGGACAAGGAAGCGGTCGCCCGCTGCGAGAAATGGCGCGGCCGCGAAAACAAGCCGGACCGTTGTTCCACTGAACCGGTTTTGTCCCCCGAAGAAGAATTCCGCGCCGCCTTGGTTGAAAAGGGCGCCCGCCCGGAAGCCACCCGGGGCCACCCCATCGCCGATGGCGAATTTCACCGCATCGAGGAGGATAAGGACAAGTCAGGCGAAAAATCCATGTCCTACAAGTATTTTTCCGACGGCCATCCGGCAGGCTTCATCATGAACAACCGGACCGGCGAAAAAACCAACTGGAAGGCGAAAGGCTACAACCTGAGCGATGAGAAGAAGGCGGAGCTTCAGGCGACCGCCGAAACCAAACTGGAGGAACGCAGCGCCGCAGAGGAAAACTCCCGGCAGGAGGAAGTCAAAAAGCTGGCGGAACGGCTCGAATTCTTCGCCAAACAAAACCCCGGGCAGATCGCCACCGCCTACACCGAAGCGAAAGGCATCGAACCGCATGCCGGCGTCTACCGCCACCACAAGGACGACACCTTGGTCGTCCCCGCTTACAACTCCCAGGGCGAATTGCAGTCTGCCCAATACGTCAATTCCGACGGCAAAAAGAACTTTGTGAAAGGCACCACCAAAACAGGAGCTTTCCACGTCATCGGCCACGGCAAAGCGGAAGCCCTGAAAGACGCCCCCGCCATCGTCATCGCCGAAGGCTACGCCACCGCCGCCACCGTCTCGGAAGCGGTCGGCTTCCCCACCGTGTCCGCCTTCGACGCCGGCAATCTGCTGCCGGTCGCCAAAGCGCTCCGGCAGGAATTCCCCGACAAGCCGATCATCTTCGCAGCCGACGACGACGCCCACCAGAAGTTCAACCCCGGTAAAAACAAAGCCTACGCCGCCGCCAAGGAGGTCGGCGGCTACGTCGCCCTGCCGCGCTTCGACGATGCGGCAAAAGCCAAGGCCGAGGAAGCCGGCAAACACCTCACCGACTTCAACGACCTGGCCCAAAGCCACCCCGAAGGAAAGGACATGGTCAAACGGCAAATCACTAACGCCATGGACAAGGAAAGGTCCCAAGCCGCCCGCGCCCAATTTCAGGAACGGCCGCAGGAGAAGGCGCAGGAAGTCGGCATGAGCCGCTGAAAAACAACGGGCAATCGAAAAGGAAAAAGTGGGCGGGGAGCAATCCCCGCCCGAATATTTTACGCCAAATAGAAATAAGCGTTTTAACATGGGTTGTTCATATGGCGGAGTGGTAATCCCCGTATTAAGGTGGTTTTGACCGTCCAAAAAGACATTTTTCTGTAAAAAAAAGCATGAAAATATATTGACAAACACCTGCATTGCAGGTATTATATAAACATAGGAAATACAAGTCGGGCCCCGGACAGCAGGGGCAAAAAAATGGAGAAAAAAATGTCCAAGACCGAAAACACTCACCGCATTAACACCACCACCGACACCCTGGAAGCCCGCCGCGAAGCCTTTGAAGCCAGACAGGAAGCCAAACGCGAACGTTACGCCGACCTCGCAGGCAAAGCCCGCATCGCCAGTAACGACCGCGCCGCCGCCGCTCATCGCATCGCCGATTTCATCCCAATGGGACAACCGATTCTTGTCGGTCATCATTCCGAAAGACGCCACCGCCGCGACCTCGCCCGCATCGAAAACAACATGCGCGCCGCCATCGCCAGTGACGAGAAAGCGAAGTATTACGCTGACAAAGCGGAAAATTACGGCACCCACGGCATTTCATCCGATGACCCCGACGCCATTCAAAAGCTACAGGTGAAACTTACCGACTTCGAAGCCGAACGGGAACATTACAAGGCAGTTAATAAAGCCTGGAAGGCGAAAGACCGCGTCGCCGCCCTCAAAACCGCCAACGTCACCCCGGCAGAAATGGATCGGATCGAGCAGTTTTTCCGCCTTTGCCCGTACCATAAGCAGCCATACCCCGCCTACAGCCTTTCAAACCTTGCCGCGAATATCCGCCGTATAAAAGACCGCATCACCGAGATTGAAAAACTCGAAGTCCGCACCGAGGTTGAAAAGATAACGGACGCGTACACCTACCGTGAAGACCCCACAGACAACCGTGTTTTGCTGATTTTCCCAGGCAAGCCCTCCGAAGACATCCGGCAAGCCCTCCGGAGTCACGGTTTCAAGTGGTCCCCCACCCGCGGCGCCTGGGTACGCCAACTTAATAATGCCGGCA
>JAVBTZ010000145.1:0-6223 GCA_031555915.1 Planctomycetota bacterium | reverse complement strand
AATAACTTTTACAAGTTTAACCCGGGTGTTTCGTTTGGATCGGCATTTTCGCCCTTACCGCCTGGTCGAAAATGCCTCTGGGTCATTGGGCAAATTCCGAATGTGTAAAAGTTAATTTTGGGCAAACCCTTAATTCAGCTGAATCCTTTCGATATTGGAGTTGAGTTATGGGCCAAAACATTATTGGCGATATGAAGTTTGACAATTTGCTGGCAGGGGTATTCCCCCGGTCGGTGGAAGCGGTGACTCTCGCCGCCGGCGCGGTCTATCCGGTGGGGGCGGTAGTTGGCATGGCGACAGACGGCGGTTTGTGTTCGCTGGTGGACAGCTCGAAATCGGATGGAACCGAAATGATTTACGGTGTCCTTCTGTCGCCGGTGGACGCCACCTTGGGCCAACGTCAGGGGGTGGTGAGCCTGACCGGTGAATTCAATCGGAACGGGTTGACCTTTGGCGGCACCGACACCTGGGATAAGCATTACCATGCCGCCCGCAAGCAGTGCCTGTTTTTCAAAGCTCCGGCCATCGGTCCGAATTTCTAAGAAGGGGATGCAAGAATGTCGTTCAGTGAAGTCAATCTCTACGAACCGCGCAACATGCAGGCGGCTTTGCTGCAAAAACCGGCGCCGAAACGTTTCCTCTTGGATACATTTTTCAAAAATCAGGTGACGTTCACCACCGACGTCGTTGATGTTGATGTCGAGAAGACGAAGCGTTGCATGGCCGGATTCACCGCTCCCGACAATAGCGCCAACATTGTGGAGCGTTCGGGGTACTACACCTACAGCACTAGGCCGGGTTATATCAAGGAAATGCGGGCGACCCGGGTAGCCGACCTCTTGAAACGGGCGATCGGCACCACCATCTACGAGCAGCAGAACCTACAAGCTCGCGCCGCCGCCATTCTCGCCCAAGACCTGCAGCAGCTTGACGAACGCATCGTTCGCCGGGAAGAGCAGATGTGCTCTGAGGCGCTCTACACCGGCAAGGTGGTTATTCAGGGACCGGGCCTCAATCATACCGTAGATTTCGGTTATGAAGCGGGTGAGCATATTCTTGCCCTCACCGGTTCGTCCTGTTGGAATCACCCCGACAGCGACCCGATGTTCGATATGGACGACTGGAAGATTCGCATCCTTCGCCGTTGCGGCATCGCCCCGACCCACGCCATTTTCGGGACCGACGTTTACAAAGCGGTAATCAACAATCCCAAGGTCAAGGAACGCCTCGACATCCGCCGCATGGAACTGGGCGAAATCACGGTCAAGCAGGTTGGGAACTGCCGCTATTTCGGTACTCTTCTGCCATCCATGCTGGAATGCTACGCCTACGACGAATGGTATGTGGACCCCGTCACCGGGCAGGAAAAACCCATGGTGCCGCCAGATACGGTCCTCCTGGCCTCGACCGAAGCCCGCACCGCCATGAACTACGGTCTTATTCAGAACCTGTACAGCCTCACCGCCGCGACCCGCTTCCCGATGACCTGGGTGGAGCCGGACGGCCGCGCCCGCTATGTACAATTGGAAAGCGCCCCCTTGCCGAACATTATCCAGGCCGACGCCTTCCTGGTCGCGCACGTCATTTCCTGATTGGGAGAAGCCATGCCCTCAGTAATTCTCACCGCCCCGGTTTTCCATAACGGCGCCGAGTTGCCGCCGGGTGTGGTCATCCGCGACTTGACGCTGGCCGGGGCGGACCGGCTAGTGCTGCTTGGCTTTGCGAAAGTCTGTACCGGCGAACCGGTACCGCCCTCCGATACAGGTGAACCGGAGCAAACAGCCGAAGCCATTGATGGTCTGGATGAAGGCGCCCACGGCCTTTCACCCGAGGAGGCGGCGGAAATCAAAAATATGAAGAAGGCGGACCTGCAGGCCGCTTTGACCGAGGCCGGCGTCGCCTTCGCACAGAATGAAACGCCGGCCCAGCTTCGCGAAAAGCTTATGCAAGCCTGGGCCGCGCCTGAACCGGATGACGCCAATGTCGGCTGATTCGTTCGTGTTTCCCACGCTTCCACCGCTTGAAGAGCACATCAAGGAAGGGTTTCGCAACAAGCTTATGGCATCGGGCCAATATGGTCGCATGTGCAAATGGAACGGCCAGGATTTGGCGATTACCCAAGGCGCTTCGCCCTTGGTAATTCAGGATGAGGAAGGCCCGGGGACGTTCAAGGAATTGATAACGGTCACCTGCCTAAAGGTAGATTTGCCGCAACCGCCGGTTCCTACGCAAGAGGTGAATCTTGACGGTCGTAGGTGGCTGGTGGCTGACATCAAGGCGCCTTTCGCCCACTACATCATCACCCTGGCGAGGTCATCCGGATGATCAAGCTGAAGATGGCCAGCAACGTCAATGAGTTGATGCACCTTTTGGACAAGTTCCAGAATGAACTAGAACCTGAGCTGGTCAAATCGCTGAACTGGTCAACTGCCAAAATGCGGCAGACGATGGCTGAGCATATCGCCAAAGTGACCAACCTCGACCTGGACGAGGACATCAAGCCGAAGAAGTGGCGAATTACCAAAGCGACTGAAGGGGCTCCGGTCGCCGAACTGGAGACCGCAGGGTATAAGCTTCCCCTCATCAAATTCGTACCGGCGGGCGAACGGCGCCGCATGGAAGGGAAGAACAACAAGGGCGGGGTTCAGTTCATGCTTTTTGGGCAAAAGCGGCACCGGCCGCAGTCTTTCACGCATGACCTGAAACGAACCAATAAAAATGACCAACCGGCCTTCCAGGTGTTTAATCGCAAGCGCTTTCCCGGCAAACCAAACGACCCCCGTCCACATGGGCAGAAGCAAGAGTACAAGCATCGCCGCTTCAAGTTGTACATCGACCGGGGGCTGTCCATCCCCCGCATCGCCGAAGAGGACGAAGTGGTCGCGGCAGGAGTCAACGAATACGAGCAGCAGTTTTTCAAGAAGCTCGACCGCGCCATGCACAGTCTCGTTAAGGACATGCTTTGATTTCCACTTTCCTCCTACTTGAAGACATTCGCGACCAACTGGAGGAAGCGTTTGAAGGTATCCCCTATTGGGAACCAGTGGACGGCGGCCAGGGGGTAAATGCAGACGGCGAGGCGACCTTTACGGAACCGCGTATTTATCTGCATTCGGCGCCCCCGAAACGCTTCGGACAGACCATCAACGGTCGGGAGCAAGGCGAAGACGTGCCGTTCATGATTGTGCGGCTTATCCGCGAATCCCTTTCCTTTGATGACGGCCTGTACCGGGGTAATTTTATCGTCGTCGTTCTGTTCAAAATATTCAATCCGGAACGGGCGGATTTGCTTGGCAATGACGTCCACAACATGAAAGACCGCATCGTTCACACTTTTGCGAAACGTACCTTGTGGGCCGAAGGCCACTTTGTCCGCGAGTATCCTATCCAGTTCTCCATGGGGTCGGACAAACCGGAAGAAATATACGCGTCGGACTGGCAAAAATTCGACGCTTTTGACGGCGGGGTGGTGATGGTGAAGTTTACGGCCGCGGCGCCCGAGCCGGAAGATTGTTTAGACGAAATTTAGCCGGTTTTCCGGCGTTTTTGGAGGATTTTTAATGGCAAAAAGCGACAAAACGGAAGACCCGGCCAAGGCGGAAGAGGTGAAAATCGACTCGCCCATTACTGACACGGCGAAAACCGAAACGCCTTTCGTTCCCTACACCAAGACCGAAACACCCAAAACCCGCGCCCCCGAGACGCAGATTGCACGGTCTGCACCGACGACGAAGCCTATCCCGGCCCGCGTCATGTACTTGGGACCGAACATGGCCGAGGACGGCGCCATCTTCTCGCACGGCCAGATTTTCAGCAACGGCGTGCCGCCGGAGTGGCAAACCAAGGCGCTCTTGGAACCGGATTTCCAACGCCTCCTTATCCCGGTTGAAAAAGTCGGGAAGGCGCTGGCTGATCTGCAGGACCCAAACTCCATGTTGTCGTCCTGCGCCACGAAGGTCCGGGCCGCCTACATCCAGCGCCAGACGGCGAAAAAGGAGGGCAAGAAATAATGAGTGCAACGTTTTTCCATGGCGTCCAGACCAACCACGTTCCGACCAGCATTTTGACGCCGAAGAAGTCCCTTTCCGCCCTCGCGGTGATCCTGGGTTGCGCCCCGATTCACCGTCTTTCCGACGAAGCGCAAAAGAAGGTGGCGCCGGGCAAAATCGGTTGCGTCTCGACCTTGGCCGAGGCCGGCGCCCTTTACGGCATCGACACCACCCGCGATGACTTCGCCGACTGGACCCTCTCGGAAGCGGCCTACGTCTACCTGCAGATTTTCGGCGTCGCGCCGCTGATTTTTATCAACCTTTTCGACCCGACTCTTCACCGCGACCATGCGGTCGGCGAAGCGGTGACCTTCGCCTCCGGCACCGGCCAACTGGCCCACCCGGACGTCATCGGCGACTTGACACTCACCGCTAGCGGCGGCGGCACCGCGTTCGTCGAAAACACCGACTATTACCTGAACCGCGTCACCGGCGAAATCACCATCCTCGACGACGGCGCCATGACGGCGGTGACGGATGCGGTAGCCTCCTACGCCTACGCCGCGCCGGACAAGGTCACGGCTGACGATTGCATTGGCGGCTACGACATCGTCACCGGCCAGACCAAAGGGATTTCCCTGATCGACGACGTCCACCCCAAATACACCTGGGTTCCCACCATCGGCCTCGCGCCGAAGCTAGGTGAAAACCCCGGCGTCGCCGCTGTCCTGGCGGCCAAGATGAACCTCGTGAACGGAGTCTTCAAGAAGGGCGCCGCCATCGTGGATGTTCCTTCCGACGGCGAAAACGGCGTCACTCTTTACAGTGAAGTTCCCTCCTACAAGAAGCAAAACGGCCTTACTTCCGAAAGCATGACCGTATGTTGGCCGAAGGTCACGCTTGGCGAGCGTGTCGTCCGCCTTTCGGTGGTCGCGTCCGCACGAATGGCCTTGACCGACGTCGAAGCCGGCGGCATCCCGTTGGTCTCGCCGTGCCACAAGGACATCCATCGTGCCGGCTTGGTGGCTGGCGGCGAAGAAGTGTGGCTGGACCTGCAGAAGGTTAACCTGCTAGACTCGAACGGCATCGTCTCCGCCTTGAATTTCGGCCACGGCTGGCGGCTCTGGGGCAATCATACCGCGGCTTACCCCGGCTCCAGTGACCCGAAGGAATACTTCATTCCGATTCGGCGGATGGTGGGTTGGTACAACAACCTCCTGGTCGTGAACTATTGGGGCAAAATCGACTTTCCCCTGGGCCGAGTGCTTATCGACACCATCATCAACACCGAACAGTATTATCTCAATTCGCTCACGTCGAGCGGCGTCATCCACGGCGGGGACATCAAGTTCCTGGAAAGCGAGAACAGCCTGGTAGACCTCATGGGCGGGCAAATCGCCTTCCACGTCTACCTCGGTTTGGCTTCGCCGACGGAGCGCATCGTTTTCAATATCGAATACGACCCCACCTACATCCAGGCCATTTTCTCCGGCTTGTCGGCATAGGAGTGACCCCAAATGGGAAATAACGCGCAACGGCCGATTCACGTCGCAACGCACCTCTACAAGCTTTACAACGAGGACAACGTCCTCCTTGGAACCACTCAGCTTGATCTGCCGGAAATCGCCATGTTGACGACGGAGGTGAAGGGGGCCGACGTCGCCGGCGCCATCGACATGCCGATCATCGGCCTCGTAAGCGCCATGTCCACCAAGTTCAACCTCCGCACCGTCACCAAAGATGCGGCGAAGTTGATGGACTGCGACCGCCAGCATCTGGAATGCCGCATTGCCATCCAGGTGGTGGAGGACGGCAAACACATCTTCAAACAGCACAAGTTCATTTTCGAGGGCTTCTTCAAGAACCTCACCCCGGGAAAGATTTCGGTCGGGGAAACGCAAGACCGCGCCCTTGATTTTGAAACGATCTACTTCAAGGAAATCTTTGACAACGAAGAACTTTTGGAAGTGGACAAGCTGAACCTCATTTACAAGGTCATGGGCGTTGACAAGCTGGAAGCGGCCCGACAGGCCACTGAATAGGAGAAAGAATGGCGAACGCACAAGGTAATACAAAGGCGACCGATTCACCCGTAGCGGAAACGAAATTTCCCGACGACGAGGTCGTGAAGAAACTGGGCGAACCGGAGAAAAAGGCGGGCCTGTCTACTTTGAAGCTATATCAGCCCATCAAGGTGGACGGCAGTGAGGTCGCCGAACTGAAGCTCGACTTCA
>JAVBTZ010000039.1:0-3752 GCA_031555915.1 Planctomycetota bacterium | reverse complement strand
CTTCATAGCAATGGTCCGGCCCCCTGGATTCCGGCTTAACCGCCCGTTTATACCCCGGTTGGTTGTATAGACGCCGGAATGACGCGTGGGGAGGGGTCCGCGTAACAGGCTACGGAGGAATGTTTTGCCCTTATTTCAGCGACCTTCTAACGTGTCCCCGAATTACAAAAACACCATTTCAAGCCGATACCGGTATAATTTGTGACGCTGCCTTACCGCCTCGCAAAGATCATTTCCCCGCCGCGTTGAACTCGCGCACGGCGGCAAACAGCGCCATGACGTTGTCCAAGGGGGTCAGGGCCTGGATATTGTGAATGGTGTTGAAAACAAAGCCGCCACCTGGTGAAAATATCCGGCAGCGTTCCAACACCTGTTCCCGCACCTCTGCGGGACTGCCGAAGGGAAGGGTTTGCTGGGTGTCGACCCCGCCGCCCCAGAAGACGATCCGGTCGCCGTATTTCTTTTTCAAAGCGGCCGGCTCCATGCCGGCGGCCGAACATTGCACCGGATTCAGAATGTCGAAGCCGGCTGCGATCAGCGGTTCAATCAGGGGTTCGACCGCGCCGCAGGTGTGCTTGAAGGTTTTCCATTTGGTATGCTGGTGAATCCAGGCGTTGATGCGCCGGTAGTAGGGGCAGAACAGTTCCTCCAAGGTGCACTTCGCAATCATGGTGCCCTGCTGGGTGCCGAAGTCGGAGCCGCACACCCAAGCCACGTCGTAGTTGTCGCCGACCGCCCGGTGAATGCGTTCGAGGTTTTTCAGGGCGACTTCGGTCTGGATTTCATAGATGCCTTTCACAAATTCGGGCAGCGCCGCCAAAGCCATGTACCAGTCCGCCACCGACCGTACCCCTTTGGGGTTGGCCAGGGACATCGCCGGCACGGCCGAAGCCGACCCGAGACCGGTCCCCGGTAGAATGCCAACCACGGCGTAGCCGGTATCCCGGGCGATTTTCGCCTCGCGGGCGAGGTCGGCCAATACCTGGTCCGACAGCAGGACAAATTCCTCGGCGTTGTCCCTGGGGTCGGGGTTGTCCTCGTCGTATTCGCCCTGGCGTTCCAGGGCGTCGAAGAAATAACCCGAAGCCGGCATCTTGCCGCTCGGCCGCGCGCTCCGGTCCCCTTTCGGGAAAGTGACGACGCTCCCGTCCGCCTGCGTTTCCACTTCCATGCTTTTGGGGATAAGCACCACCTGCCCCCACGGGGTCCGCCATTCCTTCCATTCCCGATTCATGGCATTGCCGAAATAGGTCGAGATCGGCATGACCGTCGCCGTGTCCACTGCCAACGCTTCGCGGAGATCCTCCTCGATATAACCCAGCATCTGGTAGGGTTCGTGCACCCTGACGGGGCGCTTCTCCAGGCCGAGGCGATCACGGAGTTCCGCCACCACGCTGCAATGGATGCCGGAGGCGGTGGTGGCGCCGAAATCCACCGGCACCTGGTCCGGCTGGCGGTGGTTGATCGCGTCCAGGAGTCGATTTCTGCGGGCTGACATGTGGTCTCCTCGTTTGGGCGGGCCGGCCTTATTTTTGCCGGCGCATATTGCGGATGGAACCGCCGAATTGGACCATTTTCCGCAACTGCACTTTTTTATGCAGGGAATAATAGGTCGAAGCGGCGGCCAGGATGATGAAGGTCAGGGAGATGGGCTGGGTGAAGAAGGGGACCAGGCTGCCGCCGGTGTCGATGAGGGCGGTGCGGAGCTGGACTTCGAGGATTTTCCCCAGAATCATGCTGATGATGAGGGGGGTGGCGGGAATGCCGAACTTGGCGAACAGCAAACCCAGTAAGCCGAAGAACAGGGTGGTCCAGATGTCGGACAGGTTGTAGGATAGGTTGTAGCAGCCGACGGTGCAGGCGATGAGGACGATAGGCATGAGGAAACGTTTAGGGACCAACAGGAGCTTGGGGAGAATGCGGTTACTGGCGAAGTACATGATGAGGAACATCATCACGGCCGACACGGCGAAGGAAATATAGATGCCGCGGATGAAGACCGGGTGTTCGACAAACAGCATCGGTCCGGGCTGGAGGCCGTGGAGCATCAAGCCGCCAATCAGGGCGGCGGTGACGATGTCGCCGGGAATCCCCAAGGCGAGCATGGGAATCATGGCGCCGCCGATGGTGGCGTTGTTGGCCGTTTCCGAGGCGATGACGCCCTGGGGATTTCCCTTGCCGAAAGTTTCGGGTTCTTTCGAAGCTTTTTTGGCCCGCTCGTAGGCGACGATGCTGGACAGGTTGCCGCCGAGGCCGGGCAGAATGCCGATGCCCACCCCGATAAGGGAGGAACGGATGAAATTCCAGGTATTGGCTTTCATGTCCTGGAAATAGATCTTTTGGTCTTTGACTTCGAGATCGGACGCTTTCAATTGCGGCTCGGCATTGGCTTTCAGGCTGTTGAACACTTCCGCCACGACAAACATGCCGATCATGGCGGGAGTGGGGTCGATGCCGGAAAGGAGGAGTCCGGTGAGGCCGAAGGTGTTTCTTTCCACGCCGGTGGTGGGATCGGTGCCGATGGTGCAGAGAACCAGCCCGAGGACGCAGGAGATCACCCCCTTGAGGTAGGAGTCGCCGGAGAGGCTGATGACGGTGGTGAGGCCGAAGAGCAGGACGGCGACGTATTCGATGGCTTTGAACTTGAGGGCGACATTGGCGATTTCGGGGGCGATGGTGACGAGGAAAATCCAACTGAACATGGTGCCGATGAGGTTGCTGATGATGCCGCTCTTGAGGGCGCGGCTGGCCAGGCCCTTTTTGGTCATGGGATAGCCGTCGAAAGAGGTGGCTATGGATGAGGGTGTGCCGGGCATGCCGAGGAGGACGGCGGAAACTAGCCCGCCGGAAATGCCGCCGATATAGAGGGCGATAAGGACCGCGATGCCGACGGTCGGCTCCATGCCATAGGTTATGGGAATAAGGAGGATGACGGCCAGGGTGGCGGTGAGGCCGGGAATGATCCCGAAAAGAATGCCAAGGGAAACGGCAGCGGCGAGGAGCAGTAGATTCCACGGGGTGAAAATTATGGTCGCCGCGGCGAACATGGGGCTGGTCATTGCGTTAATCCCCTAAATCAAAACAACCAGGTGTCTGGGAGATAAACCTTGAACACTTTGAAGAAGAAAAAGGCGACCGCGGTCACCCCGAGCGAATAGACGAGAATTCCCCGTATTTTCGAAAAATCGAAATCGACGAAAGTCAGGGAAATCATAATCAGGTAAAGGAAGGTGGAAATGGCGAAGCCGACATAACTGATTCCCAGCACGTATCCGGCGGAGATCGCGAGGGCGGCGTAGATATTGCGGTTGAAGGAGTTTTCCCCCGTTTCCGCGGCGGGTTTCTGCACCAGGGTGCGGATGAGGTCGATTAGGCACAACACCGCCAACAGCCCCCCCATGATGCGGGGAAAGCCGGAAGCGCCCAGGACGTCCCCGTCCAGCTTGAAGAACGATTCCTGGGTGTCCATGGTGCAGGCAATGCCGAAAAGCAGCAAGAGCAGACAGAAAAACGCCGAACTCCACTTCATGGTTCGCCTCCCGGTTCGGGATGATGAATTACTCCGCAATTCTGGGACACTCACGAATGGCGCTGAAATAAGGGCAAAACAGTCCTCCGTGCCCTGTTACGCTGTCCCCTCCCCGCACGTCATTCCGGCGTCTTAAACGGCTGCTGCATCCCTAACGGGCGGTTTAGCCGGAATCCAGGGGGCAAAACCTTGACGGCATGCAAACTCGACCGTCACCGCTTCA
>JAVBTZ010000269.1:0-14558 GCA_031555915.1 Planctomycetota bacterium | reverse complement strand
GGTGGCCATGGTAGCACCTTCCATGCCAGGGGCGAAAATGGTTTGCCTGGAAGTGTATTTCAACCTGGCGATTCAGATAAAAAAATTATTTCGCAAAAAGGTGGCGAGGACAAAACGACAAACACTAATAAGCAACAAAGCAGTACTGAACAACGTGAAGCTTTTTTCGATATTAAACCACTCGATTGGTGTGATTTTTAGGGGTTGTCAGTTGCTGGTAGCCTGTCTGAGTTGATTTTCCATAAAAAAAACCGACCACTAGCCAGTGGTCGGTTTTTCAGGTTAAGCATTCACAAAATCGGTTCACTTCTTCTTTGCTGCAGGTTTCTTAGCGACAGGTTTAGCCGCCGCCTTCTTTGCCGCCGGCGCGGCTTTCCCTCCCTTTGCCTTCGCCGCCGCCGCAATCTCGTATTGCGCACAGGCGAGACGGGCAATCGGCACCCGGTATGGGCTGCAGGATACGTAATTCATTCCCGCCGAGCAGAAGAACTTGACGCTCGCCGCTTCGCCCCCGTGTTCGCCGCAGATGCCCACCTTGAGGTTCGGCCGGGTCGAACGGCCCTTTTCAATACCCACCTTCACCAACTGGCCCACCCCCTCCTGATCCAGCGTTTGGAACGGGTCTGCCTTGAAAATCCCCGCCTTCTTCTCATCCACATACTCCGGCAGGAACCTCCCCGCGTCGTCACGCGACAGCCCCATCGTCATCTGGGTCAGATCGTTCGTGCCAAAGGAGAAGAACTCCGCCTTTTCGGCAATCTTGTCCGCGACCAGGGCCGCCCGGGGAATTTCAATCATCGTGCCGACCAAATACTTAACTTTCGACTTCGCCTCCTTGATAATCGGATCCGCCACCGCCCGGACCTGTTTCTCAAGAATGTCGAATTCCTTCGCGGCCATCGTCAGGGGAATCATGATTTCAGGGAAAACCTTCTTGCCGCGTTTCGCCGTGTTTACCGCCGCCTCGATTATCGCCCGAACCTGCATGCGGAGAATTTCCGGATAGGTAATGCACAAGCGGCAACCGCGGTGCCCGAGCATCGGGTTCGCTTCGTGCAGCTGTTCGATACGGGCCCGGACATGCGCCTCCGACATCTTCGCCACTTTCGCGAGTTCCTTGACGCCGACGTCGTCCTTCGGGGTGAATTCATGCAGCGGCGGGTCGATGAGGCGGATCGTCACCGGTTTCCCGTTCATGGCGTCGAAAATGCCCTCGAAGTCTTTCCGCTGGTAGGGAAGGAGCTTGTCGAGAGCGGCTTCGCGGGCTTCGGGCGTGTCCGCGACGATCATGGTCTGAATGGCGAGCTGACGGTCGCGGCCCTCGAAGAACATGTGTTCCGTGCGGCACAGGCCAATCCCTTCGGCGCCCATTTCCACCGCTTTCCGGGCGTCCTCGGGGGAGTCGGCGTTGGTGCGGACGTTAAGTTTGCGGATCTCGTCGCACCAGCCCATCAGGGTCTTGTATTCGGGCGGCAGGACCGGGTCTTTGAGGGAAAGCTGCCCGGCGTAGATGGTGCCGGTGGAGCCGTCGAGAGTCAGCCAGTCGCCCTGCTTGAAGGTTTTGTCGCCGATGTGCATCAGGCGTTTTTCGGTGTTGATGTCGAGGCAGTCCGCGCCGACGATGCAGCACTTGCCCCAGCCCCGCGCCACCACCGCCGCGTGGCTGGTTTTGCCGCCGGTGGCGGTGAGAATCCCCTGCGCCGCGTGCATGCCGCCAACGTCCTCGGGGCTGGTTTCCTTGCGGACCAGAATGACTTTCTCGCCCTTGTTTTCCGCCGCCTCCGCGTCTTCGGCCGTAAACATGATTTGTCCTGAAGCCGCTCCTGGGACGGCGTTTATGCCTTCGCCGACTCGGGAATCGGCCAGCTTCTTCTTGTCCGTCTCGGCGATAATCGGGTAGAACATGCGTTCGATGTCTTCCGGCGTGATGCGGCCGATGGCGTCTTCCTTCGTAATCAGCTTTTCCTTGACCATGTCCACCGCCATTTTGAAGGCGGCAGCGGGAGTGCGTTTGCCGGTGCGGCACTGGAGCATGAAGAGTTTTTCGTTTTCGACGGTGAATTCCATGTCCTGCATGTCTTTGTAATGCTGTTCGAGGGTGGTGCGGACTTCGTTAAGCTGTTTCCAGGCGGCGGGGAGATATTTACCCAGGTCGGAAAGCTTCAAGGGGGTGCGAATGCCGGCGACGACGTCTTCCCCCTGGGCGTTAATCAGGCAGTCGCCGAAGAATTCGTTTTTGCCGGTGGAGGGGTCGCGGGTGAAGCAGACGCCGGTCCCGGACTTGTCGCCGGTGTTGCCGAAGACCATTTCCTGCACGTTCACGGCGGTACCGCGGAGGTCGGTGATTTTTTCCACCCGCCGGTAGGTCACGGCCTTTTCCGCTTCCCAGGAGCCGAAGACGGCCTTGATGGCGCCCCAGAGCTGGTCCATGGGATCTTGGGGGAAGGCTTTGCCGCCCATGTTTTTCTTGTAATAGTCCTTGAATTCCCCGCACAGTTCCTTCAAGCCTTCGGCCGGGATTTCCGGGTCGGTTTTGATCCCGAGTTTTTTCTTGAGATCGGTCAGCATTTCCTCCATGGGTTCCTTCGACAGGCCCATGGCGGTGGTGGAGTACATTTGAATGAAGCGGCGGTAGGCGTCGTAGGCGAAGCGGGGGTTGTTGGTGTTTTTGGCGAGACCTTCCACGGAGACGTCGTTGAGGCCGAGGTTGAGAATCGTTTCCATCATGCCGGGCATGGAGCGGGCGGCGCCGGAGCGAACCGAGACCAGGAGGGGATTTTTGACGTCCCCGAATTTTTTACCGGTGGCTTTTTCAAGTTTTTTCAGATTTTCCTTGACCTCGACTTCGAGATCCTTGGGAAACTTGCGGCCGAGTTCATAGTAATGGGCGCAGGTGTCCACGGTGATGGTGAAGCCGGCCGGGACCGGCAGGCCGATGGAGGACATCTCCGCCAAGCCTTGCCCCTTCCCGCCGAGGATGTCCTTGGAAAGGCCTCTTCCCTCCGCCTTTCCCCCTCCGAAGAAGTAAACGCGTTTAGTTTTTGTCGCCATTACCAGGTCTCCTTGACTTGACGTTTGGGTATAACTACTTAGTAAACAGAGTGTTTCTGATTAATTGGAGTTTTGTAAAATCACCATTCAAACCGCCTAATGGCGATTTTATAAAAGGAAAAACCGCAGAAATCCAGGCGAAAACGAGTTTTGTCAAGTGGCGATTGGCGGTTCAATCGTCACTTGACAAAACTTCAGTGATTAATATTAGCTGTAATAAACCGCCCCCTTTCCCCATTCCATGAGGACGGTACAGTTATATCGGCCATTTCCAAAAAAAAAAGTAGCAACAACCACCGGAAATCACGATCGTTTCTGGATTTGCGGTTTTTTTGGCCCGGCGGACAAAAAAACGGGCATTTTCGGAATGCATGCGGATCAATCCGTTTCGGAGGAATAAGCGGAGTATGCATTAGGTTGGAAAAACTGTCAAACGAAAATACGTCGTTGGCGTGGATTTATGCGGGGCGGAGGATTTAGACAAAAAAAGGCGGTCTTCCGCGAGAGAAGACCGCCTGTAGTGAAAGAAATTCGCTTGATTTAGCGGTGGTAAAGCATCACCCCGCTGGACATTCCGGCCATGGTCCGCCAGCGTTCGACTTCACGCTGAATGGCGGTGTTGGACGGGTTCGAACCCATGAGCGCCTCGCCGATTCGCAGAGCTTCCTCATAACGGCCGTTGGTGGCCAGGGCCATGCCCATCAGGTAATTGCCGGCCGGGTCGCCGGGGGAGGCGTTCTGATAATCCCGCGCCGCCTGCAGGACGCCGTCAGGGTTACGGCCCCAGCGGCCCCAGAAATTAACGTAAGAGTAGCGGAGGTCCTGGTCGTTAAGCTGTCCCGCCCATTTCTTGCCCCAGGCCGTTTCCGCTTCGTCGAGCCGTCCCGCCAAAGCCCAAGCCCAAGCTTCGAGTGCGGCCACGCCCACATAGCGGTTGCTGCTGTCGGGGTAGAGCTGGCCGGACGCTTTTTGCTGGGCGGCATAATTACGAATGCGTTGGGCCAGTTGCGCCGCGTTGTTCGGATTTACCGGGAGAGGCACGCCGGCGGCCATTTTCAATACTTCCACCGCCCCAATCGGCGGCGCCGAAACCATGCCGATGGAGTAGGAGACGCCGCGGCCGTCCGCCGTAAGGGTATAGAAGCGGGGAATTGCGGCATGGCTTAAACGCAGGGATTGCAAAAAGGCGGTGGCTTCGGGATTATTGACATGACAACGGATGGGAACGTACATGGTATTGACGAAATCGATGTAAACGGGGTCGGAAAGGTGTGAGAATTTGAATGAATCGCAGGGCGGGCAATTGTCGCCTTCCACATAAATGTAAATCAACTTCCCTTCTTGAGCTGCCTTGGCCTTGGCCGCTTCGAAATTGATAGGGTGCCATTTGACTTCGGACGCCTTCACTTGGGCGCCCACCACCAGCGCCAAAGCGCAAAACCAGATAGACATTTTTTTTAAGCGCATTATGCTCTCCCAGGTTTGGACTCCAAAGCCCCCAGCTTTGGCAACAAGAAAACACATCATACGTTTCGGGATGGACGACTTCCAACTTATTCCGGAAATAATGTGCTCCGGCGGGGAAAAAAGCCGTCTTATCCCGCATAATTGGGGGGATAATCGACCGATGCGACCGCAGGTTAAATCATCGATATAATTTACTGTCGCCGGAGCCGCCGGGAGCAGTCGCAAAAAAGTGCCCAATTCTTGCCGACCCGGCAGTTTTTTCGAATAAAGGTGACTTTCTTCATCTGTAACCGTTCGGCGAAAACCCGCTTGCCAGTGCCGCCCGATATTATTCTTATCGGCCATTCCGGCTTCAATTATTGCAAAAAAGCGAATAATTGACGATTCCCGGGCAAAAACCTTTTCCCGGCAAAAAAAAGTGGCCCGGAACTTTTTCCGGGCCAGCAAAACCGCCAATGCTTTTTTTTGCAGCATCCTTTATTGGACGCAATTCTCCATCACGGCCAAATTCCGCGCAGGCGCTTCGCTTCCACCACCCGCTTTACCGCGATAAGGTAGGCGCCGATCCGCAGGGACACCTTCTTGTCCTGGGCGATGTCGTACACTTCGGAGAAGGCGTTGTCCATGATGCGTTTCAATTTGGCGTTGGTTGTTTCCTCGTCCCAGCTCATCACCTGCATGTTCTGCGCCCACTCGAAGTACGACACCACCACGCCGCCGGCGTTGGCGAGAATGTCCGGCACCAGGACGACGCCCTTTTTCTCGAGGATCGGATCGCATTCCACCGTGGTGGGACCGTTCGCGGCTTCGATAATGTATTTCGCCTTGATGTCGTTGACGTTTTCGAGGTTGATCTGGTTTTCCAGGGCGGCGGGGATGAGGACCTTGGCGTCGTAGGTGATGAGTTCGGCATTGGAGATGCGGGTCAGGCCCGGGGCTTCATAGGTTTCGAGGAGTTTCCCGGTTTTGACGTGTTTGAAGATGTCCAGCATGTTGAGGCCGCGGGGGTCGGCGATGCCGCCGGAAACGTCCGACACGGCGACGATTTTTCCGCCCTCTTCGGCGATGAATTTGGCGGTGTGGGAGCCGACGTTCCCCATGCCCTGAACGGCGAAGGTCATGTCGGAGCATTTCAGGTTGTGCCGGGCGAGGATGTTTTTGGTGGTGAACATCACGCCGCGGCCGGTGGCTTCGTTGCGGCCGGGGGCGCCGCCGAGTTGAAGAGGCTTCCCGGTGACAATCCCGGGGACGGCGTGTCCTTTCATCATGGAATAAGTGTCCATGATCCAGCCCATGACTTCCGCGTTGGTGCCGACATCCGGCGCGGGTACATCCTTTTCCGGTCCGATGATTGGCATAATCATGGCGGTGTAGCGGCGGGTGAGGGAACGGAGTTCCTCTTTCGTGAGTTTGGTGGGGTCGCATACCACCCCGCCTTTAGCCCCGCCGTAGGGGATGTTGACGACCGCGCATTTGAAGGTCATCCAGGCGGCAAGGGCGCGGACTTCATCCTTGTTCACATTCCAGTGGTAGCGGATGCCGCCTTTGGCGGGGCCGCGCGAGGTCGAGTGTTGCACCCGGAAGCCTTCGAAGACCTTGACGGAGCCGTCGGACATGCGGACGGGGATGGCGACCTGAAGCTCGCGTTCGGGGTACTTGAGGGCTTCGTAGTCCTGGGGGGCGTAACCCAGGATTTTGGCGGCGTTTTCGACGACCTGGAGAACGTTGTCATAGGGATTGTATTTTGGATCGGACATGGCTGCACCCTTCTTGTTGAAACTTTTTCCTGATGTGGACAATACCACGGTTGGGGGAAACACGGTAACACACGGCATTGGCTTCGATTAAAAAATGTATACCCATTTTTCATTGAAAAGCTACGGCAAAATAACGTGAGCGCCGATAATTTTCGTTCCCCTATTGCAGTTCCATTTCCCAATCCATATAAATATATTCATCAACTTCTATCGGAATACACCGTGATGCCTGTGGAAATTTCCTCAATCGCGCGTCGGGAAGAAGTTATTGCGGTAATGGATTCGGGTCTGGGGGGGTTGTCGATTCTGCGGGAAATAGCCGCGCTCATGCCGGGGGAAAATCTTTACTACTTCGCCGACAACCTGCATATGCCCTACGGTCCCCGCCCGCTGGCGGAAGTCCGGGATTTTGTCATCGCGATAACTGGCCATCTTCTCACGCTACCCGCGAAAATTGTCGTCATCGCCTGCAATACCGCTTCGGCGGCGTCGCTGGCGGCATTACGGGAAATTTTCCCCGACACCCCATTCGTCGGCATGGAACCGGCGGTGAAGCCGGCCGTGGCGGAGAGTGTCAGCGGGGTGGTGGGGGTGCTGGCGACGTTGGCGACTTTCCAGGGGCGGTTGTTCGAGAGCGTGGTGGAGCGGTTTGCCGCCGGAGCGGAGGTAATCCGTCAGCCCTGTCCCGGTCTTGCCGAATTTATCGAAACGCACCGGCTGGACGATCCCGGGCTTATCCCGCTTCTTGAGCGCTTCATCCATCCCCTCACCGAGCGGGGCGCGGATGCGTTGGTGCTGGCCTGCACGCATTACCCATTGGTCAAGGAAGCGATTCAGCGGGTGGCGGGGCCGGGGGTACGGATAATCGACCCCAGTCCGGCGATTGCCAGAAGGACCCGGGCGGTTCTGGCGGAGCGGGGTTGGCTGCGGCGGGGGGAAGGGCGAGAAACAGCGTTGGAATCACTGCGGGAAGCGGGAAGTATGGAAATAAGAGTGAGTGGGGAGAAGGAGAATTTTTCCCGATCGGCTGCGGTTTTTCTAGGAAAGGAGGTGCGTGCGGAGTCGGCTCCCTTTTTATGGCTGCCGCAATGATACGGTAATATTTCCGATTCGGTCGATACTATACTGAGAACGAGGCGAATGGGTGACAAGTGGGAACCGCATTTAACCACAGAGGCACAGAGGACACAGAGAACCACAATTTTCTTGGCTGGCCAAATAAAAAGCGGTTCTCTGTGTTCTCTGTGCCTCTGTGGTTAAATTAACTTTTCCCGATTTCGGACCGTCGCCTAAAAATATCGGACATCGGAAAAATTATCGGAAATTTTCTGAAAGAATCAGGGGACTTTCGGGAATTCATTATCGGCGCCGCGAGGAACGGACGGGTTTATTTTTCCGTGGGCTGTTAAGCGGAGGATGAAACGGCTTTTCCTTACAGTAGTGGTGCAGCCTTAAAATAAGGGGGGTGAACATGGCCATAGACTATCAGAAGATCCTGATGGATATGAACCGTCCGCACGACCGGCAGGGAAATGCCATGAAGAAACTTTTCGGCATCGTCTGTTTTGTGATGGTGGTCGGGGGAGGGGCCTATGCCGCGTGGGAAACGGGCATTGCCGCCCGCGCCTGGCATGGGACGCAATCCCTTTTGGCCAGGTTTACCGGCCGGGAATTGGCTCCGGCCGGCAATCAGCCGGTCGCCGGGCTTATCGCCCAAACCGCGCCCGGGAGCGGGGTCAACCCGCCGGCTTCGGTCCAACCGGCTGTCCTGGCGGCAAACCCGGGGAAAACAACCCGTCCCGCCACGTCGTTACGCTCGCCGACGGTCAGTTCCGCCCTGCCGATCCCGGCGGAAAAGCAAGCCGTTCCGCTGCCCGGCAACGCCGTCTCCGGCGGACAAAATCTGCCTCCGGCCCAGGGCGTTAATCCTCCTTTGCGGCCCGGCGCTCCGGCTGGCCTGCCGGCGGCGGTCCAGCCGGCGGGGCTTATGCCCATGGTTCCCGCCGCCTCCCGCCCGGGGGAAACCGGTCCTGCCCCCTACGCGAATGTGCAAACCGCCCCGGCCGCCAATCTTCCCCGGGGGGAAAATGATCCCTACGCCTCGCACGCTTCCCTGCCTGTGGCGATGATTGGGTCCAGCGTCAGTGAACAGCAAACCCATCGCGGATCCACCCTGGCCCAAGCCCAGGCCCAACTGCAAGCGCAAGCCGTCGCCCAGCAGCAGCGACAACTTCAGCAGCAGCAACAAATGCAACAGCAGCCGCAGGTCCTGATGCAGCAGCCTACGTCAATGCAACCGCAGCGGATGGAGACGCAGCAGGTCCGGCAGCAACCGGCGCCGCAACCGCAGAGCTATTCCCAACCGGCCCCCTCCCTCCGTCCGGCCGCCCAGCCCGCCCAGCCCGGCCAGCCCTCCAGCGGCGCGACGATGAATATGGCGCCCACGCCGGTACTGTCCGACGCCAAGGCGCAAATCAAGGTCGTCGACCAAATGCTGGCCCAGAATCCGGCCGAAGCGCTTCGCCGCATCGAGGAGCTCATGGTCACCCGGCTGGAACCGGACGACGCGGCGGAAGCGGGTTACCGGCGGGGTTACGCCGCCCGCATGCTTAGGGACGAAGCCAAGGCCGAAACCAGCTGGCGGGAAACGGCGGAAAAATTTCCGAATCTTCGGGGCGGCCGCTTCTCCGCCCTTGCCCTGGCCGACACCTGGTTCCACCGTTACGCCGGCGACCGCCCGCAACTTTCTTACTGGGACGACATCCAGCTGCTTTATTCCCGCGCCATCGGGTCGGACGACGCCCCCTTCCTGCCCGACAACGTGAAAACCGCCATCAAGACCAAGCTGAACCGGCTTAACGATGCCCTGTTCTTTGGCTCGGCCCCCTCGAAATTGGCGCGTTACCACAAGGTCGAGCAGGGGGAGCTTCTCGGCAACATCGCCAGCAAATACCGGGTCGACTACGAATCCATCTCCCGCATCAACGGTATCAACCCCAACCGCATCCACGCCGGAATGGATCTGAAAGTTGTCGTCGGGGAGGTGGACATTTTGGTGCGGAAGAACGAACGCAATCCCAACAAGGGTCCCACGGTCACCTGGTTTTTGGACGGGCGTTGGGTGCGGGAGTATCCGGCCTGCGTGGGCGACGGCAACAAGACCCCGGCCGGGACCTATCAGCTCACCTCGCGGGAACGGAATCCGTCCTGGACCAATCCGGCCAATGGCCAGCTGCTTCCGAACGATCATCCCGAGAACATTCTTGGCAGCCGTTGGATGGCGATGAAGGGGATGAACACGCAGGGCCTGGGGATTCACGGGACGACGGTGTACGATTCGATTCCCGGGTATACTTCGGCCGGTTGTGTGCGGCTGCTCAACAAGGATGTGGAAGAGTTATTTAGTTACGCGCGGATTGGGGGGCGGGTGACGATTTTGGATTGAGTTTTTATAGGCTCTCCTTTGCAGGTGGCATGGCGCCAAAAAAGCCGTCCCGGGTGTGTAGCCCGGGACGGCTTTTTGTATGCCACCATTTCGCTCCGCTTCACTCACGCTGCCGGCTTCTCCAACAAGCTGTCCGACCCGCCCTTCCGGTTCTCCCGCTCCTTCAGGTGCGCCTTCAAATCGGGGATTATCCGCCGCACAAACTCGGCTTCCTTCAAGAGAAGCGGTTCATTAGGGAAAAACCGCGCCGTCGCCTCCGCCATTACCAGCGAATGGTCGTAATGCTCCTTGTCAATCGCCCGGTAAACCACCTTGAAATAATGCTGGCTCCCCGGGAAAAATTCATGGTACGCCTCGGCCCAGGCCCGAAAATCGGACAGGGGAATCAGCCCGCAATTCAAGCCGAAAGTGTTGGCGGCTTCGTCGTAAAGGCTCGAATAATTCTTCTCCTTGACGACCGTCATCGCCCGGCGGAAACCGGCCAAATCATTGTTGAGGAAAGACAGGGTAAGGTCCGACTTCACCACATCGTCCCCCCCCGCCACATCCGATCCCAGGCCGGTTCCCTTCCGAACCGCCCGCGCCACGTCCTCCAAAAGCGGTTTGGCGCCGGACGGATCGTACAATTCGGGATATTCGTCCTTGTCCAGCATTTCCATGCCGAGCGCCAAATAGAGCTGCGGCGTAATCCGATACCACCCCCAATCCTCCTCCTCCACCCCACGCCCGCGCAAAGTCTGTTCCTTGGGAGCCGTCGGATAAGGCCCGTCCGCCAGGATGCGTTCGATTCCCTCCTTCCGTCCCACGTCGGAAATCGCGTAGCGGCCCATGACGAAATAGCGGCCGATGATGCCGTTGTAGGAGTCGTCAGGCTTGAAATAACCCTTGCCGAACGCTTCCTCCAGTTCCTTCCTGACGTCCTCCAGGGCTTTCTTGGCCTCGCCGTACAGGTAGGCTCCCGGTTGATCCCGGTTCATGCACATCCGGTCGTAAATCAGGACCAGCGTCCGCAACACCGGATCCGCCACCCTGCCAAGTTGCCGCTTGGTCATGGTCACGTCGTAACGGACCAGGCTCCAGGCCCGTTCCGGTTGCCCCAACCGGGCCATGTACATGGCCCAAAAGGACCGGAAGGTCATGGCCCGGAAAAACTCCGGCGCGTCGTCCTGCTGAATCATCCGGCGCATTATCGTTTCCATTTCGCTTAGCGCTTCCATGGTTTTCGGCCGGTTCTTGTCCTGGAAATGCAACTGGGCGATTTCCAACAGGCACGACAGTTCCGCCTGCGGATTGTCCCTGACCATCTCCAGTTCGCGCCGGCGCAGCCGGTCCGACTTGTCGTAGAAGCCGACCCGTTCGTAGAGGCTGCCGAGTTCCTTGATGTTGCCGATTTCGTCGTCTTCCTCCACCATCTTCTCCATCACTTCGATAGCCGAGGAGTAGACGTGTTCGTGCCAGTAGGACTGCACCTGGGTCATGGTGTCGGCGTAGGCGGCGTCCTTGAAAATGCGGGAGGAGAGGACAAAGGGGGTGCGCGTTTCCTCGTTCGCGAAGCGGAGGAGCAGGGGGACGGCGTCCGCCGTCATGTGGCTGATGCCTTCGCCGCGGTCGAAAGAGCGGTAGGCCATTTCGATGACTTCGTTGAAATCGGGGGAATTGAACTGCAGGACCGGCCCGGTTTGCAGGACCACGAAGCGGTAATCGCCTTTGTCGTTTTTCTCGACGTAACCGGCGGCGGCGTGGCCGGGGAGTTGTATGACATGGCTGAGCTTCCCTTGCCGCCGGGTGAGGACCTGGAAAAATTCCGCCAAGTCGTCGCAGTCGCCGATCAACCGGCCCACCCAGCGCCGCTCCAGGGATTGGTAAACGGTCTGGTGGGTGTCGGAGAGGCCGAAATGGCTGCCGATGAGGTTCGGGAGTTCCGGCAGGGGGGAGTCCGAACAATAGCGGAAAAACTGGTGGAAAATCAAACCGAGTTCACCCGGGGTCGACAGGGTCGCGGCGGTGCGGTCCAGCCATTCGTCCTCGGCCCGGAGTCGGGACTCGGGGTTCAGGAAGCCGGAAAAATCGGGGCTCTGCACCACCCCGGCCAGGGTGGCCAATTTCACCGGATCCCCCTGGTCGTCACGATGCAGGACGTGCAGGGGGTAGTTCCAGCCCGGGGGGCCGATGGTGGGGTCGAAGCGGCCGGATGAATCTTCGGCGATGGCCTCGTTCCAGCGGTCGGCGTCGCCGACCGCCTTGGGGTCGCCGTCCCGGTAGGAGGCGATGCGGCCCTTGGTGGCGTGCCAGACTTCGGTCTGGCGGGGGACGCCGGCGGGACGGGTGCGGTGGCGGCCGGCGTAGTGTTCGGCCAGCATGAAGGCGTAGACGAAACGGGCCGGCTGGGGGGAGAAGAAAATGGTTTCGTCCGCCTGTTCCACCCGCCAGGTGTAGCGGGGTAGGGTCTCGCCCGTTTCCGGGTCCTGGTCGCTCGCCTTGCCGCCGGCGTCGGCGTCGGCGTTCGGGTTCGTAACGGCGAAGAGTTTGCCGCCGCCGGCGAGGTCAAGCGTGAATTCGTCGTAACCGGCTTCGAGCTTCCCCAAGGCGGCGCGGTATTCTCCCAGGAGGGTCACGACTTTCGCGGGCATGGGGTCGATGAACGTTTCCAGATAATCCGCTTCGATCAGCCTCCGGCAGAAGGAGCTGTCGAAATAATCCCTGGCGTCCGGCGTGTCGTAGGTTCCGGCCAGGACCGGCTTCATGGCCTGCCGGAGCGGGGCGGAAATGGTCAAGTCTCCCATCACCGCCTCCTCCAGGCGTTTCGCCGCCTGGCGGAAATCCTCGACCAAACCCTTTGCCGCGCCGTTCTGCGGCAGTTCCTTTACGGGGTACAGCCTGCCTTCGTAAAAGACCCAGCGCCCGCCGCCCGCCCTGCCGCCGGTCGGAGGTAGGTCGGCCCGCAGGCTTGCATACGCCCCCGTGGAGGTAACGCCCGGCTGGCCTGACAGGCCCGCGGGCCTGTTTAGGCTCAAGGCGAGGGGCGCTCCCGGGCCTTCGATAAGCTCCCATTCAGGTAGTCGCGCCGGGTCGACCCCGGCCTCCCGCATGCCTCTGGCCAGGCCGGCCATCCAGGATATGGGCTTGTGGTACAGGAGCGCCCAGCCGCTGGTGAAGTTGTAGCCGGCGACCTTGGCCCGCAGGTTTTTTTCGTAATCGTCTTCACCCATTTCCATGCTGGCGGGGAGGCCGTTTATGGCGAATTCCATGTGGGCGTGTTTCGAATCGAACTCAAAACCGGCGGGGTCGATGGCGATATGCGGGTCGTCGAAGGCGGTGCGGAGCATGGCCCAGGCCATGCGGGTGCCGGGGTTGTCGCGGTTGCGGCGCATTTCCGATTGGAGGCGGGCGAACACTTCCACCCGCAGGGTCATGAGGTCCTCCGCCTTGCCCCGGGCCGTTTCGATCAGCTTCACCGCGGCGTCGGTCATGGCCCGGTTGGGGGATGTTTCCGTTTTCGCCCGCCGGATATAGTCGGCGACGTCGAATTCTTCCTCCTCCTCGGGGCGGCTGAGGACGGTCCGGGAGGCGTTTTCCGCTTCCTGTACCACTTCCGCCAGGCGGCGGAGCTGGCCCAGACTTTCACGGTTGGCGGGTTCGGCGAAGTCGGCCGGGGATCCGGCGAGTTCGCGGTTGTCGGCGTCCTTCAGGCGGGCGGCGAGGGTGCGGTAGCGTTCCAGGGCCTGGGGGTTGCCGTTGTCGGCGGCGGCGGTGATGCTTTCCGTCTCCTTTTTGACTTCGTCGGCGAGACGCTTCCGTTGCGCGTCCGCGAACGTGGCGAGTTCGTTTTCATAACGTTCGCGGACCGGGGGGGAAAAGAGGGACGCGAGGGCGGCCTTGTCGGCCTGGGCTCTTTTCCTGGCTTCCTCGGGGTTTATGCCGGGGGCGTCCTGGCGGAGTTGCCCCAGGCAGGCGTCGGCGACGGTCCGTTCCATGGCGGCGGCCAGGGTGGGATCGGCCTTTTCCTTTCCTTCCAGCAGGCGGTGGGCCATGCCGGCGGTGTCGGACGGGAGGAGCGATTCCTTGAACGCGTTCAGGGACTTCTCCCGTTCGAGGTGCAGGCGGGCCTTGTCGAGGGCGTCCTGGTGCGGTTCGGGGCGTTTCGCCATGAATCCCGTGAAGCGGCCGATGTTATTCCAAACGCGGCCGGGCGTATTATAGTTGACCGTGTTTTTGAGGCTGGCGTCGGCTTCGCGGGCGGCCTTGGCCGAGGGGTTTGTTTCCCCTTTCTTCCAGGCGTCGTCGGCCGAACGGAGGAGGGATTCGGCCTGCTTCCTGTCCCGGTTGTAGAGGTACTGCTGCCAGCCTAAATACCCCGCCAGCGCCAGCAGGGCGAGGATAAGTAAGGTCAGGATGAGCTTGAAGAGATTCAAGCGGTGTGGTTCCAGGCCGTCGAAGCTGCGGGCGCGGCGGGCGGAGCGGTGGGATTGTCCCAGGCCGTCGTCAGGGTCGGCCGCGAAATTTTCCCGGCGTCCCGGCGGCGGCGGGGGCTGATTCGCCACTTCGTCCCAGAGGCGGCGGCCTTCGGCCCGTTTGTTGGCCGAATCGTCCTGGCGCTCGCCTTGTTCCGTGTCCTCGGAATCGGCGCGGGGGCGTCTTTGGGTGCGGGTGCGTTTGAAGGACGGCAATTCCGGTTCGTTGTTGTCGCCGGCCGGGTCGGGTCGGGGTTCTAGGGGCGGCGGATTGAAGCCCCGTTCGGACTCGGGCCGGCGGTCGTTGATGACTTCGGTGCGCCGGTTGGCGAAGTCGCGGTTCAGGGGCGGCGGCGGGGGAGGGGGGGGCGGCGGCGGCGGAGCGCC
>JAVBTZ010000139.1:0-26972 GCA_031555915.1 Planctomycetota bacterium | reverse complement strand
CAGAGAGGACATGGGGATATCGGCCACGGAGATGGCGGAGTATGTTCAGGTGACGCCCGAACAATACGCCGCTTACGAATCCGCGGCCGAGGACATTCCGGCGTCGGTCCTGTCCGAAATCGCGGTACGGCTGAAAGTCGATCTCGGCCTTCTTCTCACCGGCACAACCCCCAAGATGAGCCTCTTCGCCGTTACCCGCAAGGGCCGCGGCGTCGGGGTCGACCGGAGAAAAGGCTACAAATACGAGAACCTCGCCGCTTCCTTCAAGGAAGCCAGGTTCGAGCCGTTCATCGTCACCCTGCCGGAAACGGACAAGGACGCGGTCATCCCCCAGAACACCCATCCCGGCCAGGAGTTCAATTACATGCTGGAAGGTTCGATGCGGGTCAAGGTGCAGGACAATGAAGTCACCCTGCATCCCGGCGACTCGGTAATATTCGACTGCACCGTACCGCACGGCATGAAGGCTGTGGGCGGTCAGGCGAGGTTTATCGCCATTATCACCGTATAGCCGCGTGGACCCAGGCCGGTAAGCTTTACCGAACCCGGCCCCGCGCCGGGTTTTTTGCGTTACTTGCAGTTCGCTTTATTCTATATATTGGGCATCTCTACAACTGCCCTTTTGTCGTTGTTTTTTACCATTTACTTTCGGCACAACCCGTAAAAGTGAAAGCATAGATTTCTAAAAAAAACTTTAAAGAAAATCGGGCAGCGGTGAGCCCGATTTTCTTTAAACAAAAGGATAGCTTATGTCTTTATTGAACCGCTACTGCCCGCAGACCGAATTCGCCTCCCTCGAGGATTTCAACCAGAATTTCAGATTGAACGTGCCGGAGGATTTCAACTTCGCCCACGACGTGGTGGACTGGTACGCCCAGCACGAACCCGAACGGGTCGCCCTGGTCTGGTGCGACGACCAGGGGCGGGAACTGGTCCTGAGCTTCGGGGAACTCCGCCGCCGGGCCGACCAGACGGCGAATTTCTTCAAGGCCCGGGGGGTCGGCAAGGGGGACGCCGTCATGCTCTGCCTCAAGGGCCGCTGGCACTTCTGGACCTGCCTGGTCGCCCTCCACAAGCTCGGCGCCATCGCCGTCCCCGCCACCCACATGATGCAGACCAAGAACGTCGTCTACCGCCTGGAAAAGCTTCGCTTCAAGATGATTCTCGCCGCCCACGAGGCGACCCTGATGCATAACATCAGGGAAGCGGTCGCGGAAACGCGACAGGACGTGGCCTTGGCTTCGGTCGACGGCCCGGCCGAAGGCTGGGAGGACTTCAACGCCCAGGTCGCCGCCTACCCCGACGTCTTCCAACGCCCGGCGAAGGGAAGCCCGGAGGCGACGACCCTCCGCGATTTCATCCTGCTCTATTTCACCTCGGGGACGACCGGCTTCCCCAAGATGATCCAGTTCGACCACGCCTATCCCCTCGCCCACATCACCACGGCGAAGTTCTGGCACGACTGCTTCGACGGGGGCCTCCACTACACCGTCGCCGACACCGGCTGGGCCAAATGCGCCTGGGGCAAAATCTACGGTCAGTGGCTCTGCGGCACCGCCGTCTTCGCCTACGACTACGACGCCTTCAACGCCGGCGACATGATGGCGAAAATCGCCAAATACAAAATAACCTCCTTCTGCGCGCCGCCGACCATCTACCGCATGATGATCAAGGAAAACCTGGAAGGGCACGACTTCTCCAGTCTGAAACACTGCTGCGTCGCGGGGGAACCGCTGAACCCGGAAGTCTACAACCGCTGGCTGGAAAAAACCGGACACAAGCTTTTCGAGGGCTACGGACAGACGGAAAGCGTCGTCTCCGTCGCGACCAGCAAATGGCTGGAGCCGCGCCCGGGTTCGATGGGGAAGCCCCTGCCGATTTACCAGATCGCCCTGATGGACAAGGAAGACGGCAGCTTCTGCGAACGGGGCGTCACGGGGGAAATCGTTATCAAGGCCCACCGGGACAACCCGCCCCCCGGGCTTTTCCACGGTTACCGGGACGACGAGGAACTCACGAACAAGGCCTGGCACGACGGCTGGTACCATACGGGGGACCAGGCGTGGATGGATGAGGAGGGCTACTTGTGGTTTGTCGGCCGGGCGGACGATCTCATCAAGACGAGCGGCTACCGGGTGGGCCCGTTCGAAGTCGAATCGGCGGTGATGCAGCACCCCTGCGTCCTCGAATGCGCCATCACCGGCGTGCCGGACCCGGTGCGGGGGCAGGTCATCAAAGCCACGATTGTTTTGGCGAAGAATTATCTGCCGCCGGCCGGAAGCACGCCGGAACAGATTGCCGAGCACCACAAGAAGCTGGCCAAGGAAGTGCAGGAGAAAGTCAAGGAAGTCACGGAACCTTATAAATATCCCCGCGTCGTGGAGTTCGTGCCGGAGTTGCCCAAGACCATCAGCGGCAAGATCCGCCGGGTGGAAATCCGGCAGGAGGACGATCTCAAGCGAACCCGGGCGGAGGAATAGGCAATATATACCGGTATACATTCATATTTACGAATTTGCGAAGCGCATCAGGTTTTCGGGTTCATCTTTTCGGATTGGGGCGAAGCTATGACTACTGCGGAGAAGAAAAAAGCGTGCGTCAAAATCAACGACCTGGAATGCAAGGCATGCGGCAGGTGCGTCCTGTCCTGCCCGGTAAAGGTCCTGTCCCTGGGGGAAAAGCTTAACGCCCGGGGCTACAAGTTCGTGCTATACAAAGGCGAGGGCTGCATCGGCTGCGGCAATTGCTTCTACGCCTGCCCCGAACCCCTGGCCATAGAAGTGGTATGAACCGCGGAAACGGGCTGTCCTGGATACGAATTTCATTTCGATTTTTCCCATAGAAGAAAGAGAAACGCTATGGCCACGCAACTCGTCAAGGGAAACCACGCCGTAATCGTCGGCGCCCTCTACGCCGGATGCGACGCGTATTTCGGCTACCCCATCACCCCCGCCTCGGAAATTCTGCAGGAAGCTTCGGAGAAATTTCCCTTACTGGGGCGCCGCTTCGTTCAGGCCGAGTCCGAGGAAGCGGCCGCGAACATGCTCTACGGCGCCGCCTGCACCGGACACATGGCCATGACCGCCTCCTCCGGCCCGGGGATAAGCCTGAAGCAGGAGGCCGTCTCCTACCTCGCCGCCGCCGAACTCCCCTGCGTCGTCGTCGACGTCCAGCGGGCCGGCCCCGGTCTCGGGAACATCGGCCCGGAACAGGGCGACTACAACCAGGTCGTCAAGGGCGGCGGACACGGCAATTACCAGTGCCTCGTCCTGGCGCCCGGGTCGGTACAGGAAATGTGCGACATGACGATTAAAGCTTTCGAACTGGCCCGGAAATACCGGGGGCCGGTATACATTCTCACGGACGGCATGCTGGGGCAGATGGTCGAGCCCCTCCGCTTCCCCGAAAAAGCCCTGGAACCGAAAATCGACACCTCCTGGGCGGTTTGCGGCACGGCCGAGACGGCCGGCAATTTCATCAGTTCCATCGAACTCGACTTCGACATCCTGGAACAAAACAACATCCGCCTGCAGAAGAAATACGCCTCCATGGCGGTCGAAGCGGATTGGGAGGAGTACCAAAGCCAGGACGCCGACGTCGTCGTCGTCGCCTACGGCTGCACCAGCCGCATCGCCAAGTCCTGCATCGATGCGGCCAGGAAGGATGGAATCAAGGCCGGAATGATCCGCCTGAAAACCCTGTTCCCCTTCCCGGCGGAACCGTTGAAGAAACTGGCCGCCCAGGCCAACCGGCCAGCCTTCGTAGCCGCCGAAATGTCCAACGGACAGATGATCAACGATCTCCGCCTGGCCATCGAATGCCGCCGGCCGGTGGTGTTGGCCAACCGCATGGGCGGGAACATCATAACGAACGACGTCATCGTGAAGGGCATCCGCGAAGCGGCGATGCAAGTTGGGAAATAAACAATAAATCACCACAGAGTCACAAAGGACACAGAGAACCACAGACCGCAACTTCATATTTTATTTAGGACGGCAATTAGCTTTTTGCTTATGGTTTTATTGGCAGTTTGTGGTTCTCTGTGTCCTTTGTGCCTCTGTGGTTTAAAAAACATGATAAAAGCGAGGGTTATAAATGGCAGCCACATTGACCAAACCGGAATCCATCAATTCGGTCTTCACGAGAAAGGGCGGCGCCGCCCCAACGGCCACCCATTACTGCCCGGGCTGCGGCCACGGGATCATTCACAAGCTTATCGGCCAGGCCATGGACGAATTGGGCATTCGCGAACGCACCATAGCGATCAGCCCGGTCGGCTGCGCCGTCTTCGCCTACTACTATTTCAATTGCGGCAACGTCCAGGCCGCGCACGGCCGCGCCCCGGCCGTGGCGACCGGCCTCTCCCGCTGCCGCGACGACGCGGTGGTCATGTCCTACCAGGGGGACGGCGACCTGGCTTCGATTGGCCTCAATGAAACGTTGCAGGCCGCCAACCGGGGCGAGAAAATGGCCGTCTTCTTCGTCAACAACACCGTCTACGGCATGACCGGCGGGCAAATGGCCCCGACCACCCTCGCGGGCGAAGTGACCGCCACCAGCCCCTGCGGCCGCGACCCCCGCGAAGCCGGCTACCCCATTCACATGTGCGAACTGATCGATCAATTGCAGGCGCCGGTGTTTATTGAACGCGTCGCCATCTCGGACATCGCCAGTATCCGCAAAGCCAAGAAAGCCATCTACAAGGCCCTGGAAATCCAGCGGGACGGCAAGGGCTACGCTTTTGTCGAGCTTCTTTCCAACTGCCCCACCAACCTGCGGCAAAACACCAAAGCTTCCATTGACTGGGTCAACAAGGACATGGCCGACGAATTCAAAGTGAAGAATTTCCGCGACCGTTCGGCCGAAGTCGAGCCGTACCGCCGAGCCGCCCGGGTCTGGGACAAGGCCGCCATCGACAAGGTTTTCGAACTCGATGCCAAGGCCGCCCCCGACGCGCCGCACAACCCCGGCTTCAAGCCGGTCGGCATTCGCATCGCCGGTTTCGGCGGGCAGGGCGTTCTGTCCATGGGCCTCATCATCGCCAACGCCGCCACCCAGGCGACGCGGCGCACCTCCTGGTATCCCGCCTACGGCCCCGAACAGCGCGGCGGCACCGCCAACTGCTCGGTGCACATCTCCGGCGTGGACATCGGGAGCCCGGTCGTTACGGAACCGGACATCCTGGTCGCCCTCAACCGGCCGTCCCTCGAAAAATTCATGCCCGACGTCAAGCCGGGCGGAGTGATTCTCTACGACGACCGCATCGAGGGGGTGACCTTCCCCAAGGGCGTGAAGGTTTATCCCGTGCCGGCCGTGCGTCTGGCGGTGGAGGCGGGGAACGAAAAGGCGGCGAACACCATCATGCTCGGGGTGATTTCCGCCCTCGACAGCACCGGCGTCGACCGGTCGCACTATCTCGCCGCCATGGAGGACAATTTCGCCGGCAAGGAAAAGCTCATCACCCTGAACCGGACCGCTTTCGCCCTGGCCGAAAAATGGGCCAAGGAACACAAACAATAGAACTGAAGGGGAGACGCAAGATGAAAATCCGTTACGAGCTTTTGGACAAATCCCGCCAGCGCCAGCTCCCGCAGACCGACAAGCCGCTGCCGTTCGGGCAACTCCGCACCAACCACATGTTCCTCATGAATTACCGCGACAAGACCTGGCAGGACCCGCGCATCGTTCCCTACGGGGAAATCTCCCTCATGCCGGGTTCGATGTGCCTGCATTACGGCCAGACCATTTTCGAGGGCGCCAAGGCGTTCATTCACGACGACCAGGAAATTTACCTGTTCCGTTACGACAAGAACTGCGAACGCCTGAACCATTCGGCCCGCAACCTCTGCATGCCGGAGATCCCGCCCGAAGACCAGATGGAAGCGACCCTTCGCCTGGTGGACGTGGAGCGGGCCTGGTGTCCGTCGATGCCGGAGTCGTCCCTGTACGTGCGGCCGTTCATGTTTGCGACCCAGGATTCCATCGGGGTGAAGCCGGCGGCGGAGTATATCTACTGCGTGATGCTGTCGCCGGCCGGGCCTTATTATCCGGGGGGATTTTCAAAGCCGCAGAAGCTTCTCGTCACCACCCGCTATCACCGGGCGGTCTCGGGCGGGACCGGAACCTCGAAGTGCGGCGGCAACTACGCCTCCAGCCTGCAGGCCCAGGAATACGCCCACAAGATGGGCTGCGCGCAAGTTCTCTACATCGACGCCTCCAACCAGTACATCGAGGAAGTGGGGACGATGAACCACTACCACGTCGAGAAGGGCGGGACGTTTGTCATTCCCACCTTCAACGATTCGATTTTGAAGTCGATTACCTCGCAGTCGGTGCTGGAGCTGGCGTCGCTGCCGGAGTCGCCCATTAAAATCAAGGCGCGGCAGGAGACGATTCGCCTGGACAAATTCATCGAGGGGGTCAAATCGGGGGCGGTCATCGAAGCGGGCGGTTTCGGCACGGCGGCGGTGGTGTCGCCGGTGGGGAGTTATTTGATGGATGACGGCACCAGTTTGACGGTCGGCGACGGCGAGGTGGGGCATTATTCCCGCGAGTTGTACGACTACTACAGCAACATGCAGATTGGCAGGAAACCGGCGCCGGCGGGGTGGCTCAGGAAGGTGCAGCGTTATTAACTGAAGTTTGGCCAAGTGACGATTTAACCGCCAATCGTCACTTGGCCAAAATCGTTTTTGCCCGAATTTACGGGGTTTTCGCTTTTACAAAATCGCCAGTCGGCGGTTTGAACGCTGATTTTGCAAAACTCCAGTCATTAAATCCTCGCCGGTGTTACCCGCGGCAACTCCGACAAAATTTCATACCAACATTCCCCAACTTTCATTATAATTTCCTTCGCGGGGCGCTCATTCCGAGCGCCCCTTTTTGAAACCGTTTCCGTCCGGTAAGGCGCCGCGCAGAAATAAGGTGACCTGGTTTATTTAACCACAGAGACACAAAGGACACAGAGAACCACAACCACAAACCACCTTTTTTTCAGGTACTATCAAGTTGTTCGGTTGCGGTTCTCTGTGTCCTTTGTGTCTCTGTGGTTAAATAAAACTAACCAACCTATTTTTGCGCGGCGCCTAAACACTATCCCGTCCACCGCCGTTTTCAGGAGTACCCTAAATGCCGAAAACGCTGGCCCACAAGCTGCCGTTGATCATTTTGTTTCTTTTCGCCTTCGCCCTTTGCGCACCGTCCAGCCCCGCCGCCGCCGATTCCGACGCCACCGACCTGCCCCCGACCGCAAGCACCGCGGCAGAGGCCGAAGCGCGCCGTCCCCGGCCGCTCCTGCCCCCGGCCAACAGGGCGCCCACTCTCGACCCCTCCCAGGTGCAATTTCTCCGCGAACGCGCCGAAGCGGGCGACCCCGCCATGATGTGCCTCTACGGACTCGCCCTATTGAACGGCTCCGCCGGGCATACCGACGCCGCCGAAGGCCAGGTTTGGCTCCAACGTTCCGCCGAAGCCGGCGACGAACGCGGCGGCTTCGAATTCGGCAAGGCCTGGTATCAGGGCCTGTTCGGCCGGAAAGACGACGCGGAAGTCCTCAAGTGGCTACTCCCCGCCGCCGAACGCGGCGTGAACGAGGCGGCGTATTATGTGGGGACCACCTATCTCTCCCCCAGCGACGACGGCGAACCCGACCCGGTCGAAGGGGAGAAATGGCTGCGAAAAGCCGCCGAAGCCGGACTCGGCGGCGCCCAGGCCGATCTGGGAATCTCCTATTATTCCGGCATCGGCGGAATCCGCCAGGATTACTCGGAGGCCCGGCGCTGGTTCATCCTCGCCGCCAAGCAGGGCTCCGGCGACGCCTGCAACAAGCTTGGGGTCATCTACCGCCACGGCTACGGCCTGGCCGCCGATCCCGAACGCGCCATCCTCTGGTTTTCCTTGGGGGTCAGCCTCGGCGACCGCTACGCCGCCTACAACCTCGCCAATTCCTACATGAACGGCGAATGGGTGGCGCGGAATTACACCCAGGCCGCCCACCTGCACGAAATGGCCGCGCACAGGGGCGTACCCGAATCGATGTATTACCTGGGCTGCCTGTATGCCGAAGGCATCGGCGTGCCGAAGGACGCCGGCCGCGCCCGCGAGTGGCTCCTCATGGCCGATCGGAGCGGCCACCCCGACGCGGCCCAGCTTCTGGACAAACTCTGGGAAGTGGACGACGACCAGCCGGTCGCCCAGACCCCTCCGGTCAAGGTCAAGGCTTTGCCCCTCTTAAAGGAATTCAGCCACACCCCGCTGCAAAAAGTCGACAGGGGGCGGGTGGTTCTTTTGGAAATGGATCCGCGGGTGACCGTCTCACCGGGCAAGGAAGCGGGGAGCTGCTACCTTACGGTTGAAGGCAGTCCCGGGGTAATTTTCTGTCAAGGGGACGGGCTTACCGCCGAAGCGCTCCGGACCTGGCCGGTTCTACGGGGCGTGGGCGCGGGTTATAGCGGATTGTCCGGCTTTATCCGCTTCGAAGGGGTACGCGAAGCCACCGCCGCCGATCTCGCCGCGGCGGAAGGGAAAGGCGGGGGCGACTCCGCTCCCGAGAGCGAAGACGCCCGCGCGGCCGGGCAAAATACCGCCGAGGCCGGGGACAAGGCAGAAGCCGCCGAGGGCGCCGGGGCGGAACCGGAGGAGAAGCCGGTCGAAGAAAAATCCGCTGCGCCGGAAAGGGATGACTGAATCCACCGGCATTTGTTTGCAACCAATTTCGGAATCATTTACAATACACTGCGGAGATAGGCACAGCGGGTTTTCCAACCCTCGTGATAAGGGCGGGTGAGCGACGGCCCTTATCAGTGAATGTTCACGCAGAGTCATTCCGTTTGGAGGGTACCTCTATTTGCGGTCCCACGAAATGGCACGGTGCGGTTTTTACCGCCACCGGATTAAATTATTACCAGCATTCTTCAAGTGAACGCGTAGTGCACCCTTTTGAGGAGGAACACATGGAAGAAGAGGATGAGGTGAGGAATAGGAAGATATGGTATGGGCTGCTGGCTCTATTGCTGCTGGCGGTTCTGTTCATGATTCTTTGGTATCTCCGAGGCATGGAGCTGGACCGGGTCAACCGGGGTCTGGCCGAGCAGCAGAAGACCGCCGCCGCCGCGCAACAACGGATGGAACGCGAGATTCAGGACGCCCGGGCCGACTACGACAACGCCAGCCGGCGCAAGGACGATCTGGAAAAACGGCTGATCGAGGAGCAACGCCGGGCCAACGAAAACGTCAGCCAGACCGAATCCCGCATGCGCGGCCTTCTGGACACCGCGCACAGCCAGCTTCGCGATTCCAATCAGGAATTGGAGAAGTTGCGGGTGGCGGGAGTGCAGCAGAACAACGACGTGATCCACGGCCTCCGGCAGGAATTGCAGAAGCTGGCCGAAGTGAACAATTCGCGGAAGGCCGAAGTCGAAGCCCTGGCCAAACAACTCCGCGATTCGCACGGCAAGGTGCAAACCCTCGAAGGCACGGTGGGCGACCTCAAGGCCCACGCCAACAACATCGGCCTTGAACTCCAGACCGCCCAGGTGCAATTGAAAAAGCTGAACGACGCCGGCTACACCGTCGACAAGGCCGTGCGCGGCTTCGCCGACATGCGCACCAACCAGGACACCCTTAAAACCACCCAGGACACGCTCAAGACCACCCAGGACACGCTCAAGACCACCCAGGACGCCCTCAAGGCCACCCAGGACAACCTCAAGCAACACCAGAACAGCCTGAAGGAATACCAGACCGCGCTTCTGGACTACCAGAACAACCTGAAGAAATCGCAGGCCAGCCTGAAGTCGACCCAGGGCGAATTGAAGGCGGCCCAGGACGAACTCGCCAACACCAAGAACCAGCTCAACAACACCCTGACGGAACTCCGCTCCGCCAAGGACCGCCTCGCGGAAGATCAGCCGGCCCTGAAAACGGTCGAGGATCAACTCAAGTCAACCCAGGCCGCCCTGAAGGAAAACCAGGCCGCCCTGAAGACCGCCCAGGACAACCTCAAGAACACCCAGAGCCAGCTCGCCGACACCCAGGGCAAACTGCAAACCGCCCAGGGCAAAGTCACGGAACTGGACGGCCTGGTCGGCGACCTCAAGGCCTCGCAGTCCAACCTCGGCAAGGAACTCGCCGGCGCGAACAACGATCTCGAAAACCTCCGCGCCGCCGGCCTCAGCCCGGCGGAAGCGGTCCGCCTGCCGGCGCAGTTGAAGGAGGCCCTGGCCAAATTGAAGGAAACGGAAGGGAAGGCGCAGCAGCTGGAACGCACTCTCGTCGATCTCCGCGCCTCCCACGGCAGCGTGTCGGACGAACTCAAGACCGCGCACGACAACATCAAGAAGCTTTCCTCGGGGAAACCGGACACCGCGAAATTGGCCGATCTGCAAAACGAAATCGGCCGCCTCTCCGCGGCCCTGACCGCCGAGAAAACCCTGTCCGGCAACCTCAACAAGATGCAGGACGAAGCCCGGGCGCAAGTGGAGAAGCTCACGGCGGAAAACCAGTCCCTCGCCCAGCGGCTCCAGTATTCGGCCAAGCGTTTCAGCGAATCCGCCCGCCAGACCCGCGAAGACCTCGCCAAGGCCGGCGCCGAATCGACCCGCCGCCTCGGCCTCCTCCAGCAGCAGATTGGCCAGCGCGAGGACGAATGGAAAAACGCCACCAGCGCCCGCGAGAGCGCCCTCCAGCAGAACACGGAAAAACGCCTGCAGGAGTTGGGCGAGCGGCTCCGCCACGAAGCCGAACTGCGGGTGCAGGAGACGGCGGCGCGTTACCAGGGCGGCGAAAAGCAGCTTAGAAGCGACCTGGCGGATTTGCGCGGCGTGAACGAGAAATTGACGGACGACTTCACGAAGGCGCAGAGCGCCCAGAAGCTTCTCAGGAATGAAATGGCCGAACTCCGCGCCGCCAACGAAAAGCTCGAGGACGACAACGCCCATTTCAAGGCCGGCGCCACCCAGCTGCGCAACGAAATCGCCAGCCTGCGCACCGCCAATGAAAAACTCGTCAAGGACAACAGCCTCTTCCAGGACGGCGAAAAACAGCTCCGGAACGAACTCGCCGGCCTCCGCGCCGCCCACGACAAGCTGAACCAGGACAACGCCCGCTACCAGTCCGGCGAGAAGCATCTCCGCGGCGAACTGGCCGACCTGAAAGCGGCGCACGACAAGCTGGCCCAGGCCAACACCCTCTATCAGTCCGGCGAAAAGCACCTGCGGAACGAATTCGCCGACCTGAAAACCGCCAGCGACAAAGCGGCCCAGGATCACGCCAAACAGCTGCAGGACGCCAGGAAGGCGCTTACGGACGGCCTCAAGGAAATGGGCGATCAACTGACCCGGACCAAGGCCGACCACGAAAAGGTCGTCGCCGATTACGTCAAGAAGTTGCAGGAGAAGGACGAGCACATCACGGCCGCCGCCCAGCGGTTCGCCGACACCGACAAACAGTTAAGGACGCAACTGGCCGACCTGAAGGCGGCCGGGGACAAGGCGGCGGCGGAGCACGCCAAGGCGCTGCAGGAACGGGAGCAGCATCTCGCCGCCGCCAATCAGCAATACGCCGCCAATCTCGCCAACGCCAAGGAAGCGACGGAGCGTTTGGTCGCGGATTACACCGGCAAACTGAAGGACCGGGAAAACCAGATGGCCAGCGCCGCCAAGCGCTTCGCCGACGATCTCGCCACCCACCGGCAGGAGAGCCAGCAGGCGATTGCGGATTACGCCCGGGACCTGAAGGCCAAGGAAAGCCAGCTCGCCGCCGCCGGCAAGCAGTACGCCGACGACCTCGCCAAGGCGAAGGCGGAACACGAAAAGGCTATTGCCGATTACGCCAACCAATTGAAGGATAAGGAAAACCGGCTCCTCACTACCGGCAAGCAGTACGCCGACAACCTGGTCAAGCTGAAGGATACGCACGACAAGGCCCTGGCCGACTACGCCGGCAAATTGAAGGAAAAGGAAAACCAGCTCCTCGCCGCCGGCAAGCAGTACGCCGACAACCTGGTCAAGATGAAGGATAAGAACGACAAGGCCCTGGCAGAGTACGCCGGCAAACTGAAGGAAAAGGAAAATCAGCTCGCCGCCACCGTCAAACAGAACGCGGACGAGCTCGCCAAGGCGAAGGCGGCGCACGACAAGGCCCTGGCCGAGTACGCGGCCAAATTGAAGGAACGGGAAAACCAGCTCGCCGACGCCGCCAAGCAGCACGCCGACGCCATGGCCAAGCTGAAGGAATCGACCGACCGCGCCATCGCCGAGTACGGCAACAAGTTGCAGAGCGTCGAAGACCGCCTCGCGTCCGTCACCAAGCAGGGGAGCGAGGAACTGGCCAAGGCCAAAACCCTGCAGGAACGCATGGTATCCGACTACAGCGGCCAATTGAAGGACCGGGACAATCTCCTGAAGGACAAGGAAAACCAGCTGGCCGCCGCCGCCAAGCGTTTCGCCGACGACTTCGCCAAGCAGAAGGGCGACAGCGATCGTCTCGTCGCCGATTACAGCGGCAAACTGAAGAACACCGAAGGCCGTCTCGCCGAGGTGGAAAAGCGTTACGCCGAGGACCTCGCCAAGGCGAAGGACAACCTGAACCGGACCATCGCCGATTACACCAGGCAGGTGAAGGAGCGGGACAACCAGCTTGGCGCAGCCGAAAAACGTTACGCCGACGACATGGCGAAAGCCAAGGCCGAGTACAACAAGACGGTGTCCGACTACACCGGGCAAATCAAGGAACGCGACAACCGCATCGCCGCGGCCGAGAAGCGTTACGCCGACGACATGGCGAAAGCCAAGTCCGATTACAACAGGACGGTTGCCGACTACGCGAACCAACTCAAGGGCAAGGACAATCAGCTCGCCGCCGCCGGCAAGCGTTACGCCGACGAACTGGCCAAGCTGAAAGCCGACGGCCAGCGGGAGATCGATTCCTATTCCGATCGCCTGAAAAAAGCCAATGCCGCCTGGTTGGAAAGCGACCAGAAATACCAGGCTGAACTGGCGGCCGAACGCAATCGTCGCAACCAGGACAAGCAGGACTGGGAAAAGCGTCTCGCCGATGCCGAAAAGGACGCCCTGCAGCGTATCGCCGAAGCGCGGGCGAATCCGGCGCCGGCGCCGGTGCTTGGCCTGTCCACTCCTTACGGGGCGGCGCCGGTCTATCAGCAGACCGCCCAGCCGCAAGCGGCACCGGCCCAACCGCAGCCGGTGGTGGCGCCGGCGGCGGTGCAGCCGCGTCCCGGCGAGGTCATTCCGGGCATTCCCATGGGCGGCACGCCGGCTCTTCCGGCCGGTCGCACCGACGCGCCGGGTTACACGGCGCCGGCGGGGGACCCGGCCAATTTCGTCCGGCAGGATCCGGCCCGCGCGTTGGGGCAGGTGATTCGTCAGGCCGGCGACGGCCGTACCTGGCTCATGAATTTGGGTGCGCGCCAGGGGGTCAGGCCGGGCATGCGTTTTGATTTGCATCGGCCGGACGGTTACCGCAACCAATATAGCGGCACGGTGCAGGTGACGAACGCCTTCGAGGATTATTCCTGGATTACCCCGGTCGATGCCGGCGACGTGCGGGTTTGCCCGGTGACCGGGCGGGCGGTGTTGGACCCGAGCGCCCAGTACAGTCCCTATGCCCTGGGCCAGGACGGCCAGCCGGTGCCGCTGGTTCGGGCGGCGGATATGGGTTGGACGGGTGGTTATCCGCAGGTTGGGGACGCGGTGGACAATCCGTTGTTCCAGCCGGGGGCGAGGCCGCGTTTTGCTTTGAGTCCGGAGGTGATTTTGGACAATGCGGACGCAGTGGCGCAGGCGGTGACGACCTTGGGCGGCACGGTGACGGCGGACCAGCGCCAGGCGGATTACCTGGTGGTGGGCGAGGAGCCGTCGGTGTTTAGCGGCAATGCGAAGCCGAAGCGGATCAGCGCGGGTCAGGTGTTGAGCTATGCCGGCCCGTGGTGAACGGTTGGGCAATTAGGTAGAAGACAACATAAAAAGGGCGCCGCGGTCAAAGTGATCGCGGCGCCCTTTTTTTCGTAGCTGCCATCTCAAAAATCCCTGGGCAAATCATGCGAGTTGTAGGAAATCCGCCCGCTCTCATCGATAATTATGAAGGTCGGATAACCTTCAATCCGATACTGCCTGGACACCAGGCTCTGTTGATCCATCAACACCGGAAAATTCGGTTGGAACTGCGAAATGACCTGGTTGACCTTGTCCGGCCCCTCGCCGACCTGAATGCCGTACACCCGCCAACCCTGATTCCGCGCCCGGGCGGTTACCGACTTGAACTCGGGGAAGGCCTGTTTGCAATAACCGCACCATGAGGTGTAGAAAAACAGCACCGCCGGCGACTTCACCGTCACCGGTTGCCCGTCCGCCATGGGCAGGCGGAACAGGTTGGAGCCGCCGTAACTGGTCACCGCCCCAGGTGCGCTACGGGGCGGCGGCGTGGAGACCGTACGGACCCGCCCGCCCTGCTGCTGGGGCGGCGGCGGGGGAGGAGGAGGAGGCGGGGCGCTACGGCTGGGATTGACCGGCTCCGCTTCATAGTAGGAATAACCCGTGCTGGACCTGCCACCCCAACCGCCGACACAGCCCACCAGGGTCAAAGCAACCAGGAAAATGGCGGAAAACAGCGCTTTTCTCACAACAATACTCCTAATGATTGGTTGGAAAAAACACTCGGGTAATCTACCGTTATCGCCTACTATACATGATGCCAAAGGGTTATGAAACACAGAAACAAGGCTATTTCCGCTTGAAGTTACCACTCCCGGCCGGTTCGCGGCTTCACCCTTTTTCACTTTCCCGCGCCTCGGCTTTCCTTTCAAAAAAAATGCCGGCGCCGGCCTTTTTTCACACCATAATGCTTTGATTCAAACATTGAATTGACAGGCGCTAATCCATACGATTGAAGACGGGCTCCCCACCACCCGTAAAATCGGCACGGCCGCGTCAAAACACGACGGCGCAGTCTTGCGGTAGGCAAAGCGAACTCCCGGTAAAAAAAGACGGAATAAAATGGCCGATAAAATTGCCGAAAAACCTCTCGCCGAAGAGGTCTCAGCCTCCTTGTCCAATTATCTGGGCAAGCTGGACGCCACTTTCGCCAAAACCCCGGCCGAAGCCTCCGCCTCGGAACCGCGCGACAAATCCTCCCTCACCCCCCCCTCGGCCGACAATATGGAGGAGGCCCTCGGCTCCGCCCTCAATAAAACCCTCGGCAAGGCCGACGGCTCCTTCCTGGCCGGCCTCCTCGACGCCGGCGTCTCCGACGACCCCGCCCTCCGCGACTACGGCGACCGCTACCAGTACCAGGGCCTCATCGGCGAGGGGGGCCAGGGGAAGGTCCTCCGCTTCCGCGATACCGTCCTCGACCGCGAGGTCGCCATCAAGGTGGTAAAGCCGCCCTACACCGCCGACCGCGAGACGCTCCTGGAAAACGAGGCGCGCCTCGGCGGCATGCTCGAACACCCGAATATCCTCCCCACCTACGACCTCTGCCGCGACGAAACGGGTTCGCCGTTTTTCGTCATGAAGAAGGTCGAAGGCGTTTCCTTCGACGAACTCCTCAAGAAAGCCCACGCCGAAGGGACGGTGAAAAGTTCCCGCGACCGGGGCGAATATTCCCGCCGCCGGCTCCTGAACATTTTTCTGCAAATCTGCCATGCCATGCAATACGCCCATTCGCGGGGCGTCTTCCACCTCGACCTCAAGCCCCAGAACGTCAAACTCGGGCCCTTCGGCGAAGTGTATGTCCTGGACTGGGGCTTCGCCTCGCGAAACACCGACAACCCGAAAATGGTCGCCGGAACCCCCCTCTACATCGCCCCCGAGCGCTTCCGCCAGGGTAAACCCGACGAACGCTGCGACATCTATTCCCTCGGGGTCATGCTCTACCGCATTCTCGTCAACCAGCTGCCCCGCGACGTCGGCAAAACCACCTTCAAGGAATTCCGCCGCCGCATCAAGGATTTCCCCATCATTCCGCCGCGCCAGCGCGACCGCACCCTGCCCCGCGATCTCGAGGCCATCATCATGAAGGCCCTGGCGGAAAGCCCGGCCGACCGCTATCAGACGGTCGAAGACCTCGCCGACGATCTCGAACGCTACCTCGACATCCTGCCCGTGACCGCCTACCGGGACGGCATCGGCGGCCGGATGGTGAAGTTCGCCCGCCGGCACCGGGCGCCGGTCCTGGCCGGGGCGGTGATGGCGGCCGCGCTGGCGCTGACGGCCGGCGCCTACATCAGGGGGAAAAGCCTGGCGGCGCAGACGGAACACGCCAACGAACGCATGCGGATTGAGCAGGAACGCCGGCAATTGGCCATCGATCAACTGCGTTTGGCCGAGGATGAACGCCGCAAGGCGGAGGAGGAAAAACGCCGCTCCGACACGGCCCGAAAACGCGCCCAGGAGGAACAGAAAAAAGCCGAAACCGCCCGCCTGAAAGCGGAGGACGCCCGCCGGGAGCTCCTGCGTCGCCGCGCCGCCGCCAGGGTTCCCCTGGAGAAGGGCCTCGACATCATGGACAAATCCAAGAGCGCCCTGGACAAGGAACGCGACAAAACGAAAAAACTGAAGCTGATTGAACCGGCCATCGCCATGTTCACCCAGGCCCTGGGCATCCTCGAAACCGGGGCGAATGACAACCAGGACGCGGCGGGGGCGTATTATTCGCGGGGCCGCGCCTACGAGTCGGCGCAGGAATTTTCCCGGGCGATGGAGGACTACCGCCTCGCCTATCAGCGCGACCCCTCGTACATCATGGCCCATTACTACCGGGGACTTTTGGCCTTCAACCTGAACCGGGACCGGGGGGAACAGCTGGCCATGGAAGAGTTCACGGCCATGAACGCCATCGACCCGGGTAACGAATTCTCCGAAGCGGGCCAGGCCTACATCGACGCCCACCGCGGCCGCGGGGCCGAAGCGCTGGCGCGGGTGGATAATATTGAAAAATTGGAACGCGAGCGTACCGCCAAGGGGACTCCCGGGGAGGCGGCGGAGTCCTGGCGGAATCCCGGCTTGTCGATTGTCTGGCTGGTGCGGGGCCTGGTCTACGGCGGCAAGGACACCAAATTCTACGATCCCAAAAAAGGCATCGAAGCTTATAGCAACTATCTTTTCTACGACCCGGACAAACCGTCCCCCTACACCAACCGCGGCGTTCTCCACGAGGCGCTGTACCTCGACACCCGGGCCGTCGACAAGGAGGCGGCGGAAAAGGAGCTGAACGCGGCGATCGCCGATTACACCCGGGCCTTGGAGGTGGACTCCCGCTACAAGCTGGCCTTGCAGCACCGGGGTTATGCCTTGTTCCAGTACAAGAAGGACACGGAGGGGGCGCTCAGGGACATCGAGCGGGCGCTGGAAATAGATCCGAAATACACCGCCGCCATTCTCGACCGGGCCGCCATACGCGAAAGCCAGGGCAACTACGAGCTGGCTCTGCGGGACTATGAACTGGTCAAGGAGTGCGATCCCAAAAACCGCAACGTCGATTACCGCCTGGGGATTTTCTATCTCTACGCCAACGATCTCGACAAGGCCGACCGCGCCTTCACCCAGGCGATTGATCAGGCGCCGAACGCCAATGCCCAGGGCATCCGCTATCACCGCCGGGGGATTGTCCGTTTCCTGCGGGGAGACTACCAGGGGGCGGTGGACGATTTCGACAAATCGTTGGAGATTCGCCGGAGCGGGCAGATTTACCCGGCCTTGATGCGCTGGCTGGCCCTGACGAAATTGGGGAAACGCCCCAGCCCCGACGATTTCGGCAAATTTGTCGACGTGGCGCCGACCCAACCCTGGCTGGCGGTGGTGGCGAGTATTTATTTCGGAGAAGAGCCGATCAGCCAAAATCAGGTGCTTCGCATCGCCTCCACGGCCGAGGGGCGCTGCGAGACCGGTTTTTACCTGGGGGCCTTGAATTGGGTGCAGGGGGACACGGAGGAGGCGTTGTATTTTCTCGACCAGGCGGTGGATTCGGATGTGAAGCTGTTCATGGAATACTCGATGGCGAAGATTTTGGCCAAGCGGATTCGGGCGCAGGCGGAGAACGCGATGATGCTGCCGGATGTGGTGGGGCTGCCGCCGACGGTGCCGTCGCTGGACGATTTGGTGGGGACGGACGGGAAATAGGCGGGAGGAAAATGCGATGCAGGAATCCGATCCCATTGAGGAATTGCATAAGATACGCAAGAGCATTTGTCTGGAAGCCGGTGGAACTCCTGCCGCTTACGCGCGATATTATTTTGAAATGAGCAAGAAACGCATCCGTGCCGGAGCAGCGGCGGGAAAGTGCCATAGGAAACCTGCCAATCGGCGACGCCGGGCCAGCTCTGAATGACAGCATCGCCTGTAGCGCCGCATTTACATTTTATCCCGCGGTTTTCCCAGCCGCCGCCGAATCAGCCACACCGCGCCGGCCAAAAGCGCCGCCGCGACCGCGATGACCGCCGTCCATCCCATCCACACCTCGAAGCGCCGCCAGGCTTTCCCCAGAAAATAACCGCCCAAGACATGCGAACAGCCCCAGGCGACGCCACTGACGACATTCCATAGGAAAAACTGCTTCGCCTCCATTTTCGACAATCCCGCCACAAACGGCACCAGCATCCGCACCACCGCCACGAACCGGCCGAAAAAAATACTCGACGCGCCGTGTTTTTCGAAAAACTTGTGGGTGGTCTCCAGGTACTCCGGCTTGAGGTAGCGGCGGTAATCCTTGAACAGTCCGGTGCCGTGCAAACCCAGCCAATAGCCCAGGGCGTCCCCCAAAATCGCCCCCGCCACCGCCGCCCCCATCAGCGGGACCAGGCGAAATTGCCCCTCCGCCGCCAATGCGCCCGCGAACACCACCAGGGTCGAACCAGGCACCACCCCCCCCACCAACACCAGCGATTCAAGAAACGCCGCCGCCAGGACGATGAAATAGCCGGCTTGGTGCAGGGGCTGGATTTTCGCCAGGAATAGATCGTAATAATCCATGGGGAGACCGGGACTCCGGGTGTAGAGCGGCTCTAATGCGCTCACGAGGTGGAAACAAAAAAAACCGTCATCTCGAACCCAGTATCGGATCCCGCCGCGGCGTCGACGAGGCGGCAGGGCGGCAAAAGGGAGAATGGGCGCGGGAACGGCCGGGCGGACTCCCCGCCCTACGGTTCTCCGGCATCATCCCTTCCGGCCCCGGGCGCCAAACCGCGTGGTTCTGACCCTGGGTTCGGGTTGACGGTCTTGTTGACGGTAGGTCGTTAAAACGGGGTTTTAAGGACGAACCGAAGATTTCGTTTTCCGACGCCGTTATTTTACCGTCGGCTTCGTGAATTCAAGCAGGAGTTTACTGAGAAAATCGCCGCCGGCCGTTTCCTCCCGGCCGGAAAAACGCGGCGCCAATTTGTAGCCGCCCTTCCGCTCAATCTCGAAATTCATCCCCGGGATCAGGCAGCGGGTCGTCGTGCAGGTGTCCTGCCACGGCACCAGCCGCAAGGTGGTCAGGCCGCCACCCCCCGGCAGGGCCCCGCTTATGCGGCTGTGCGGGGCGGTTCTTGTTATCGCCGGGCCTCCCCCGCGTTCAAGCGTGCCGGAGGCATCGGGCGTAAACAGGTTGACCCCGAGTCCCCCCTCCGGCGCCGTTCCCCGCAGGGCCAAGAATTGGTCCTCGCCTCCCCAGGCGAGCCAATCCAGGAGTATAATCCCGGCGATAATAAGCAATACCCCGCATAACGGACGCATAACAGCTCCTATGGGTTATTTTGACCTGGGGTTTGAGTAACCCGGCTCAGGAAGCTTACATAAGACAATTGCCCAGGGCGGGGCGGATCTTTCATTTATTTTGTGAAAATTCCGGCCGGGGTTGGATTTTTTTTTGCATGAGGGGGGCTTTGTAGATACCATTACCCAGTTACCGTGTCTACGGTATACCAGCCTCTGACCCGCAAAGAGCGATGGAAAGGAGCAACCCCTTATGCCCATTGACGCCAAAGAAACGCTGGCCCTGGCCGATATGTTGCGGATAAGCATATCCCTGCAGGACGCCCAGCGACTGTCCGAAGACATGTCGTCCGTCCTCGATTACGTTCGCCACCTGGATGAATTGGACACCTCCGGCATCGACCCCATGGGCGTCGGACTTACCGACTTCGCCCCGCTGCGCGAGGACGTACCCGGCGTCTCGATGACCATGGAGGAGCTGGAAAGCTTCTCCGGCGGCGCCTTCGACCCGGCCGTCAACGCCTTCGTCACCAAACCCATTTTCACTTAAGCGCTAGGGGAAAACAGCCCATGAACATGAACGACTTCGCCAATCTCACCCTGGAAGGGGCGGCCGAAGGACTCCGGAAAGGCGATTTCACCCCCCTGGAGCTCCTCGAAGCCTCGCTCGCCCGCATGGACGCCTTCGAACCGGTCATCAACGCCGTGGTCTCCCGGGACGACCGCGCCGCCCGGGCGGCGGCGGCCGGCAATAAAGCTCCGGCCAAGGTTCAGCCCCTGTGGGGAATTCCGATCGCGGCCAAGGACAACATCATGACCAAGGGTCTCAGGACCACTTGCGGCAGCCGCATCCTCGACAATTTCATTCCCCCGTACGACGCCGGGGTCATCGAAAAAATTCGCGCCGCCGGCGCCATCGTCGCCGGCAAAACCGGCATGGACGAGTTCGCCATGGGTTCGACCGGCGAAAACGCGGTTTTCGGCAACATTCACAATCCCTGGAATCCCGCCCATGTCCCCGGCGGTTCCTCCGGCGGCTCCGCCGCCGTCGTCGCCTACGGCGGGGCGTTGGGGGCGTTGGGCTCGGACACCGGCGGCTCCATCCGCCAGCCGGCGGCGTTCTGCGGCGTGGTCGGCCTGAAACCAACCTATGGCCGGGTGTCCCGCTGGGGCGTGGGCGCCCTCGCTTCGAGCCTGGACCAGGTCGGGACCATCACCCGCACCGTGCGCGACAACGCGCTCCTGTTCGATATCATTTCCGGCCACGACGGCCGCGACTCGACCTCTTCCCTGCAAGCCGATTCGGCCGCGCCGTGCCTGCCCAAGGTCGACGAGGGAATCAGGGGACTGCGCATCGCCCACGATCCCTCCCTCCTGCAGCGGGACGGGGTCTCCCCCATCATCGCCGGGGCGACCAAACGCGCCGTCGACATCTGCCGCGAGAACGGAGCGGCGATTCAGGAGGTGAAGCTGCCGCTGGTAGACTATGTCGTCGCGGCCTATTACATCATTTGCTTCTGCGAGGCGTCCGCGAACATGGCCCGCTTCGACGGCGTCCGCTACGGCCGGCGCCAAGGGGACGGCGACCTGTGGGACATATACTCGCAGACCCGCGGCGTGGGCTTCGGCGACGAAGTCAAACGCCGCATCATGATGGGGTCCTACGCCCTGGCCAAGGGTTATTACGACGCCTATTACCTGAAGGCGGCGCGGGTCCGCCGGCTCCTGACCCAGGAGGTGAACAAGGTTTTCGCCGGCGTGGACGCGATTCTCCTGCCGGTCGCGCCCGCCCTTCCCCGGAAAATCGGGGCGGCCGTGGGGGTGCTGGAAAACTATATGGCGGACATTTTCACCCTGCCGGCCAATCTGACCAGTCTGCCGGCCCTGTCCTACCCGGTCGGGGTTTTCGACGGGCTGCCGGCCGGCGTGCAGGTTATGGCGCCACCGTATAGGGAGGACATCCTTTACCGCATCGCCCGGGTCGCCGAGAAGAACACTCAGCTCCCTGGCGCTCCCTGGACCAAAAACGCACCGGAGGCCGCGAAATGAGCGCACATAATCTCTCCGTAAACAATGTTCCCCATGAAATCACCTGCGGGGTCGAGGTTCACGTCGAACTGGCCACCCGCACGAAAATGTTCTGTTCCTGCCTGAACGCGCCGCAGGACGTCCCGGTCAACGCCGCGACCTGCCCGATTTGCATGGGTCTCCCCGGTTCCCTGCCGGTGGTGAACAAGGAGGCGGTCCGCCTCGGGATCCGCGCCGCCCTGGCCCTGAACTGCCAGATTAACGAGATCGTCTGGTTCGAGCGGAAGAATTACATTTACCCGGACTTGGTCAAGGGCTATCAGGTTTCGCAGTATGTCCAGCCCTTGGGGGAATGGGGTTATTTGACCATCACCGGGGACGACGGCAAGGAAAAGAAAGTCACCATCCGCCGCCTCCACCTGGAGGAGGACACGGCCAAGCTGATTCACGCCGACGACCGGACCCTGATCGACGTCAACCGGAGTTCCACCCCATTGATGGAAATCGTCACCGAGCCGGTCCTGAAGTCGAGCCGCGAGGCGGAGGAGTATGTCCGGAAGCTCCGCGCCATTCTCGTCTACAACGGCATCTCCCGCTGCCGGATTCAACGCGGGGAAATGCGGGTGGAGGCGAACGTTTCCATAGCCCCGGTTGGCGCGGCCAAATTAGGGGTGCGTTCGGAAATCAAGAATCAGGCCGGCTTCAACCACATGCGTTCGGCAATCGAGTACGAGACCCGGCGTCACGCCGAAGTGCTGGCGGCGGGGGGTAAACTGGTGCAGCAGACCATGGGCTGGGACGACGTGAACCAGCGCACCTTCCCCCAGCGTTCGAAGGAGGACGCGCACGATTACCGCTATTTCCCCGAGCCTGACCTGCCGCCGATTCGGATCGATCCGCACTGGGTCGAAAAGGAAAAAAGCGGCATGCCGACCGGTTACGACGCGTATTTGGGGCATCTGAAGGAGAAGGGGCTGACGGAGGTCGACGCCGAGGTGATGACCCGTAACGACGCCCTGGGCTTTCTCCGAATGGCGGCGAAGGGGAACGAGGAGAAGTCGGTTCTGTTGGCGAAGCGGCTCATCAAGGAGGTGTTCTCGCTGGTCAATTCGACCGGAAAACCGCTCGACGAGGCGAAGCTGACGCCGGAGGCTTTCGGCGAGGCGGTGGCGTTGTATGAGGACGGCCAGGTCAACGCCGACGGCTTCCGGAAAATTTTGGAGAAGCTTTATAACGCCGGCGGCGAGGCCCTGGCCGTGGCGAAGGCGGACGACCTCATTATCGAGAAAAACGACGCGGCGGTACGGGAGGCGATCGCCAAGGTTTTGGGCGAGGTCCCGGGCATGGTGGCGGAGTTCAAATCCGGCAAGACCGCGGTGCGTAACGCCATTTTCGGCCGGGTGATGAAAGCCCTCAACAAGAAGGGCGACCCGAAGGCGGTAGGCGAGCTTTTGGATGAAATGTTGGGGAAATAACGACGTGCTGGCCATCCTCGACTACGACGCCGGTAACATCGAGAGCGTGCGGCTGGCCCTCCGCCACGTCGGGGGGAGTCCCGTATTCGCGCGGGACGCCAGGGAGGCGGAGAAGGCGGAGCGGCTGGTTTTCCCCGGCGTGGGTTCGGCCGGGCAGTGCATGCGTAACCTCCGTGAGCGCGGCCTCGACGGCGCGCTCCGGCAAGCGGTGGCGGAGGGTAAGCCCGTACTCGCCGTCTGCATCGGCATGCAGCTCCTGTTCGAACGCTCGGACGAAGACGGCGGCGTCAGTGGGTTGGGCCTTCTCCCCGGCGATGTACGCTTGTTCAAGCCGGCCGACCGGCGGGACAAGGTTCCGCACATGGGCTGGAACCGCACCCGAATCGTGCGGCCGCATCCCCTGTTGGAAAGTGCGCCGCTGGACGCCTACTACGTGCATTCCTATTTCGTCGAACCGGCGTGGGAAGACGAATTCGCCGCCCACGGTTTTCCCGAAAATCCGGACCTGGACCAGGGGAGCCGCAGCGGGGACGGCGGCAAGGCGGGCCGGGTCCTCGCCGAACCGGGCCGCATCCACGGCGTGGCCGATTACGCCGGCTTTGCCTTCGCGGCCATGGTCGGCCGGGGTTCCCTCTTCGCGACCCAATTCCACCCCGAGAAAAGCGGCGCCGGCGGCCTCGCCGTCCTCCGGCGCTTTTTACACTGGAACGGACAGTTGAACGGAAAGCCATGCTTATGAAACGCCTGATTATCTGTTTGGACATGCGTAACGGCAAAGTCACCAAAGGCGTCAAATTTCTGGACAACCAGGACGTCGGCGACGCCGTCGAACTGGCCAAGCGCTACTACGCCGACGGGGTCGACGAAATGGTCTTCTACGACATCACCGCCTCCGCCGAAGGCCGGCCCATCGACATCGAAACGGTCAAGAAAGTCGCCGCCGTGGTCTTCGTCCCCTTCACCGTGGGTGGGGGTCTCGGGTCCCTCCAGGACATGCACGCCGCCCTCCACGCCGGCGCCGACAAGGTGTCCCTTAATTCCCTGGCGGTGCAAAAGCCGGACATCATCAAGGAGGGCGCCCGCGAATTCGGCAACCAGTGCATCGTCCTCGGCGTCGACACCAAGCGCCGCCCGGGTGAGGAAGCGCGCTTTCCCTCCGGCTGCGAGGTGGTGGTTCGGGGCGGCCGCGCCCCGACCGGCATGGACGCGGTCGAATGGGTGAAACGGGCGGTGGATCTCGGCGCCGGCGAAATCTGCGTCAATTCCATCGACGCCGACGGAGCCCGCGACGGCTACGACATAGACATTACCCGGAAAGTGGCGGAGGCGGTGACGGTCCCGGTGATAGCATCGGGAGGGGCCGGCAAAATCGAACACCTCCGCGCCGCCCTCATGGAAGGCAAAGCCGACGCCGCCCTCATCGCCTCGATGGCCCACATCGACGGCTGGTCTCCGAACGCCATCAAGCATGAACTGCGGGCGCTGGGGGTGGAGATGCGGAGCGAGGGTTAGGGCTTGTCACAAAATAAGCTGGGCCTGTTTAGACAAGGAACAACGTTCGCGGTAGCCATTTGTGCCGGCGGTTCAGGCACAAATTGCGGACGCGGGCGTTGTGACGCAGTATAAACTTGTCCAGGTTAATTTGTGACGATGCCTTAGGGGAACAACGCAATTTCAGGCCGCATCTTATCTACGAAGGGGGACGCATGAGCGAACTAATGCAGGCGATTCTCGATTTGAACGCCATCGACCGGAAAATCGTCCGGGGGAAGCTCCGGTTGCAGGAGGTGACGCGGGAGGTGGCGGAGCAGGAGAAGGTCGTCGAGGAAGCCCGCGAAGCGGCCAGGAAAATCGAGCAGAACATCAAGGATAAAGCCTTCAAGTCCGACCGGCTCAACCTGGACGTGCAGACGGCCGAGACGGAAGTGGCGGATCAGGAGCGCAAGCTCAAGAACCTCAAGAACCAGCGCGAATTCCGCATCGTCACCGACCGCATCAAGGATTTGAAAATACGCATCGACGAAAACGAATCCGCCGTCCTGGCCGGCATGGCCGAACTGGACAAACTCCGCGAACACATGGCCGAATGCCACAACCGCATCGGGGTCGAGGATTTGAAATTGACCACCGTCCGGCAGACCGTCCACCGGGAAATCGAGGCCATCAAGGCCAAACACGCCGCCCTGGTGGAGGAACGCTCCGCCGCCGTGGGGCGGGTGCAGAAGCTGGACGCCGGCGCCTACCAGGCCTACGACCTCTCCCTCAAGCGTACCAAGGGCGACCCCATTGCGGACATGTCCATGGACGGCATCTGCCAGTCCTGTTTTCTCCGGCAGAACTCGAACGTGGTCAACATGGTCCACATCGGCAAGGACGTGAAGAATTGCCGCTGCCAGGGCTGCGGGCGGATTCTCTACGTGAAACCGGGGTCGGGGGAGGAGAAGACTTGAGCAATTCGGTCAAGCTGGAGGACGCCGGCCAGATGGGCCGGTCCGGCGGCGAAGACGAATCCTCCGACCCCGCCGTTTGCTGGGAGAATAACGCGGAAACGTGGACCCGCCACGCCCGCGCCGGCTACGACGTCTGCCGGGATAAATTGAACACGCCGGCCTTCCTCCGCTTGCTGCCGCCGGTGGCGGGGCGGTCGGGGCTGGACCTCGGCTGCGGCGAGGGGAACAACACCCGCGCCGTCGCCCGGCTCGGGGCGCGGATGACCGCCTTGGACATTTCCCCCACCTTTATTCGCCACGCCCGGGCGAAAGAACTGGAAGAGCCGCTGGGGATTCATTATCATGAAGGCGACGCCCGGAAGCTCCCTTTCCCCGATGCCTCTTTCGACTTCGCCGTCGCCTTCATGTCGATGATGGACGTGGGGGATCCGGCGGCGGCCATCGGCGAGGCGGCGCGAGTTTTACGCCCGGGGGGCTTTTTCCAGTTTTCCATTCTCCATCCCTGTTTCGTGCCGCCTTCGCGCAAAGTGTTACGGGACGACAACGGCGTCCCCTACGCGATTCGCCTGGCCGATTACTTCCAGGTCGGGCAGTGGGTAGATACCTGGTATTTCGGGGCGGCGGGGGAGGAGGAGAGGAAGAGGGTGAAGCCGTTCCGGGTGCCGTATACGCATTTGACCCTGTCGGGTTGGCTGGGGGTGGTTACCGCGGCGGGCTTGACGCTGCGGCGTCTTCAGGAGCCGGCGGTCGACGACGAACTGCTCAGCCGGGAGCCGGGTTTCGACGACCTCCGCATCGCCCCGATTTTCCTGCATTTTCAATGCACCAAGGACAAGGTTTAGGCATGGCCGACGACATGCGGCGCCGGATGGAAATGGAAGCGGCGCTGAAGCAAATCAAGAATATCCAGAAACGTCAGGCCAAACAGCGCCGGGGCGTGTGGCGTCTGGACGTTTCCCTCCCCAAGCTGGCCGTTCAGGGGATTGGCGCGTTTCTCGTTGGGGTGTTGGTGGGGATGGGGATGTTTGTCCTGTATTGGATTGCTTTTACCTGATGGGGATTGACGAACGACGGAACGGGACGCCCGGCGCAAGCGGGGCGCCTTTTTTTTTGGCGGCGCTTTTACGGAGCCACCTCGGAAATAATCCGCGCGGCGAAATTACCCCGGGTCATGGAAATTTTCTGGATGTAGGCCGTTTTCTCGCTGCCGCGTTCAGGATCGATGTTGATTTGGCCGGTGGCGAGGCCGAAATTCTTGATTTTGTAAAGGCTATCCTGAATTTCCGGGCCGGTCCGGCCGCTCTTGAGGGCTT
>JAVBTZ010000023.1:0-6882 GCA_031555915.1 Planctomycetota bacterium | reverse complement strand
TGCCCAAAATTAACTTTTACCCATTCAGAATTTGCCCAATGACCCAGAGGCATTTTCGACCAGGCGGTAAGGGCGAAAATGCCGATCCAAACGAAACACCCGGGTTAAACTGGTAAAAGTTATTTTTGGGCAAAGCCTAATTCGTGAATATCCCTGAATTGCCCAGCCGAAAGCGGCGGCAATGGACTTTGTTACCGGGCTGTCAAGCATGCACTTTTTCCGGAACATCCACTGACAATATCTCGCAATACTCACTGTCGCCTGGTATTTCTTCGCCGTCCTTTAGCATGGATTCGATATGAAGCTGCAGGGCTTCAAGCATCAAGCCCCGGGTTTCGGAAAATGTTTTTCCTGCCGCCACGCAGCCGGGATAATCAGGTGCATAAGCACTGAAGCCGTTACCGGATTTGATGATTTCGACCAGTATCTTTTTTTGCATCACTTTAACCTCCATGGCAATCCAGCCTGCTTCATAACGCTCTTCCAAATTTTTTCATCCAAGTCTTGACCTTCATGCCCATTTATCGTAACTTTCCCGGATTTAAACGGATGGATAAATTGCCGGTGGCTACCCTTGGTGTACGCAAGCGACCATCCATCCTTTAAAATGACTTTAATCGCGTCTCGGACTTTGCCTTGGGTTGGCATCGTTTTCGCCTCATCTTATCTGATAGCTTTTCACAAACTCCGCATAATCCTCCGGCGTGTCGATTCCCTTCGGCGGCTTCCGGTCCATCACCAGGGCGGCGATGGTCAGGCCGTTCTCCAAGGCGCGCAGTTGCTCCAGTTTTTCCGTCCGTTCCAGAATCCCCGGCGGGAGACTGACGAATTTCTCCAGCGCTTTCCGGTCGTACAGGTAAATCCCCACATGCCCATAAGCCGGCAACTGCAGCGCATCGTCCCGCCGGAAGGGGATGTCGGCGCGGGAAAAGTAGAGGGCCCGGCCATCGTTCCCCAATACCGCCTTGACGAGCGCCGGATTCTCGCGGTCGCCCTTTTCCGTCACCGGGTATACCAAAGTCGCCACGTCCGGGCGTTTTTTCCGGAAAAATTCCCCCAGGCCCAGCACCGCCGCCACCGGCACCTCCGGTTCGTCGCCTTGAATATTCAGGACCGCGTCGATGGTCCCCGGCAGTCCCGCCGCGACTTCGGCGATGCGGTCGGAGCCGGACTGGTGGTCGGTCCGGGTCATGACGGCGCGGAGGCCGAGTTTTTCCCGGCGCTCGAATTCCTCGACCGCGGCGACGACCTTTTCCGCATCGGCGGCGACGATGACCTCCTGAAACATTCCCCCCGACCGGTCGCGAATTTCGGCGGCCCGGCGGGCGGTGTGGCAGATGAGGTGGAGACCCGTTTCCGACAAGAGCAGTTTCATCGGCAGGCGGGTGGATTCGAGGCGGGCGGGAATGATGATGGCGGTGGACATGGGTCGCCTTTACGGAATGATTGAAAAGAATATTTTTATCTAAGGGTAAAGAAGTGTTCGTTGGTTGTCAGTATAGCGCTTGATGGTGGTCTGGGTAAGAAACAATTGTGCCACGACCAGATTTTGTTCCGCCTCGGAAAGCAGCAGGGAATGCCGGGCTACCATATGGTTTCTATGGCTGGCCAAGGCTTTTTGCATGCCGTCTTTCGGGATACTGCCGTTTTCCTTGCATTCGCGGCGGATAAAACCGGGGGCGAGAAGAGTGCGGTACGCTTCGGGGTGGTCGCGGAGAACACGCTGGTGGTGCATTCCCCGTTCCATGTTTTCCCGGTTCTGAAGAATAACCGCGCGGCTTTTGGGGTTACTTCCGAAATGTTCCAAATCATGCTCCAGGCTGCCGGAAATAATCGCCAAATTTTCTTCAAGATCCCCGTCCCTGCCGGAATCGTTAATTAAATCCGTAACAAGTGTGACCAGCCGTAGGTATTGGTTACGCCCACCCGGGCGGGTCTGTTCCAATGATGCGGCCAGCATACTCGAGTATGAGACAAGAATATCCTCAATGCTTGTATTAGTCATTGAACCACTCCTCGCCGAATTCATCCAAGACATCGTCGAGATTAACCCCTGAATCCACCAAGTACTTGGCTCCGCATACCTTCTTGAATCCAGTGGCAATGCGCGGATGCACCGGCAAGCGACGGGCTATTTCCAGAGCCTTTTTTTATCTCCCGCTTCCACCGCGTCCGCCGCCGCATCGACAATCGCCAGCCGTTCCTTTTTGGTCAATTTTTTGGCATTCTTCCTCTCATACATCACAGACATTTTTATTTTCCTTTATTTCCAGATGTTATGCTGAATTTGCCGCCTCGCCTCCTGCGCCTCCTCCCACACCCGCTCCGGCGAAATCGCCGCCAGGGCGGCGCGGGCGCGTTCGCGGGCTTGGGGGGTGGACAGCTTGACGTCGCGTTCTTCGCCGGCGCCGACGCTTCTTACGCCGGCGCCGACCGGGCGGGTGCGGCCGGGATTGGTTATCCCGAAGATCACCACCGTCGGCAAACCGAGCGCCCCCGCGACGTGGGCGCCGCCGGAGTCCCCGCCGACAAACAGGCCCGCCCCGGCCAAAAGGCCGATGAAACCGTCCAGGCTGGTTTGCCCGGCCAAGTTCACCGCCGCCTCCTGATTTTGCGAGATTCTCCCGCAGATCTCGCGTTGGCCGGCCCCGCCGGTCACCAGGACCGGCATGCCGGTTTCCTTGTTGATGAAGCGTATCAGGCGGGAATAATGTTCGGCCGGCCAATCCTTGACTTCGCCGTAGGCGCTGGCCGGGGCGATTACGGCATAGGGTTTTCCTTCGCCAATGCCGGCGGCGCGAAGCTCATCGGCCGCTTCGGCCCGGGATTCCGGGCCGACGGCCAGGGTTGGGGTTGGGTTGTTGGGAGCGGTCGGCGGGCGGCGGGGAGAGCTTTCCGAAACGTCTTCGGCAGCGGCGGTTTCGGAGTATTTGGCCAGCCACAGGTAATAACGGACAAAGTGCCACGAGGACTCGACCGAGCCGCAGGGCACGGGATGGGTGAGGAGAAAACTCCGGCAGTCGCGGTCGTAACCGATGCGCATGCGCGCTCCGAGACACCACAGCCAAGCGGCGGTGGAGAGGGAATTGGTGAAGAGGATGCCCAGATCGATCGGTTCGTGGAACCCGATGGCTTTAAGCACGTTTCCGGCGTCGGACATGCCCCGCAGCAGGTTCCCCAGGCCGCTGGCGGGGGCGGGGATGAAGCCGTGGATGTTGGGTTGATCCGTGAAAAAGCGCCGAAAGGGTTCCCGGCCGGACAGGTATAGTCGGGCGTGAGGGAAAGCTGTGGCGAGGTGACGCAGGGCCGGCATGGCCATGACGCAGTCGCCGAGCCAGTTGGGCATGCGGACCAGGAGGTTGCGTGGGGGTGACATGGGTTGCGCCCTTATTTCAGCTTCTCCGCCAGCTTGTCGATGTGCGGCTGAATCAGCGTGTCGTCATACTTCGGGAAAAGCACCTCCGCCCCAGCCAACGGCGCCCCTCCGACAATCCCGGTCGGCGCCGACCAATCACCCGGCTTAAGGGGCGGCAAATTCAAGAACCCCCGCAACTTCGCCGCCGATTCCGGCATGAACGGCGCCATGAACACCCCTAGGGCCTCGACGACCCGCAACCCCACCTGCATCGTCCTGGCGCAAGCCGCCATGTCGGTTTTACGCGACTTCCACGGCTCCTCCTCGGCGAAGTATTGGTTGCCCTTCTGCGACAAACGCATCAGCCGTTCGACCGCCGCCTTGAAATGGAAGTTTTCCAGCAGTTCCCGCATTTCCCTGCGGGTCGCCTCGATTTCCGCCAGAACCGCGGCTCCCGCCGGAGTGGGCGCGTCCATTTCCGGCACTTTTCCGTCGAAATACTTCAGGCAGAAGGTGAGGTTCCGCTGGATGAAGTTGCCCAGGTTGTCGGCGAGTTCGCTGTTGTTGTGGACTTGGAACTGTTTCCAGGAGAAATCGGCGTCGGCCGTTTCGGGAGCGATGGAAGTCAGGTAATAACGGAGGGGATCGGCGGGGAAGGACGCCAGATATTCGTCGACCCAGACGGCGTAATCGCGAGAGGTGGAGATTTTCTCGCCTTCGAGATTGAGGAATTCGTTTACCACCACCGCGTCGGCGGCGCGGTAGTCGCCGTGGGCGAAAAGCATGCCGGGGAATATGACCGCGTGGAAAACGGTGTTGTCCTTGCCGATGAAATGGACCAGGCCCATGTCTTCGTTTTGCCAAAAATCCTTCCAGCCGGTCGGGAGGTCCTGGCTTTCGAAATATTCCTGGCTGAAGGTGATGTATCCCAGGGGTGCGTCGAACCAGACATAGAGGACTTTTCCTTCCGCACCGGGCAGGGGTACGGGAATGCCCCATTCCATATCCCGGGTGATGCAGCGTTCCTTCAGGCCCTGGTCGATGAGACCGTAGGAGAAACGCTTGACCGATTCGCGCCATTCGGGGTGGGAGTCGAGGTATTCGCGGAGGGTCTGGGAGAAGGAGTCGAGGCGGAAATACCAATGGTCGGTGGAACGGACTTCGATGTGGCCGTGGCTTTCGCGGCCCATGGTTTTGCAGATCATGCACTCGGGGTCGACGAGTTTGGTGGCGTCGATGGGGCGGCCGCATTTTTCACATTGGTCGCCGCGGGCGCCGGCGGCGCGGCAGTCGGGGTAGTGGCAGATGCCTTCGATGTAGCGGTCGGGGAGGAAGCGTTCGCAGACGGTGCAATAAACCTGTTCGGAGGTTTTCTTGACGATGTGGCCGCGCTCGTAGAGGCGGAGGAAGAAGTCCTGGGCGATTTTTTCATGTTTCGGGGTATGGGTGCGGCTGTAGATGGAGAAGTCGATGCCCAGGCCCTGGAAGGCGTTTTTTATGGACTCGTGGTAGCGGTCGACGATGTCCTGGGGGGTGACGTGTTCCTTCATGGCGCTGAAGGTGATGGGGGCGCCGTTTTCATCGGAGCCGCAGATGAAGTGGGTTTCGCGGCCGAAGAGCCGGAGGGAACGGACGGCGATGTCGGCGGGGAGGTAGGCGCCGGCGACGTGCCCGATATGCAGCCGGCCGTTGGCGTAGGGAAGGGCGGCGGTGATGAGAATGCGCTGTTTGTCTTTAAGTTCCACTGATAACTCCTTATTCTTCTTCCTTCAGCAAAAACAAGCGAAAAGCGGCCGGGCCCGAACGACCCGGCAAATGACTCCCGAAACGGTTTCTAATTCTACCATATTCTGCTATGATGTCACAAGAGATGAGTTATACCGGTATATAACGCTGGCGTCAGGAAATTCGGGGGAAAAGCATGGCGGAATTCGACGAAGAGGCAAAAAACCTGATCTGGGAGGCGGTGCACCAGACTCCGGCCGCGGAGGTGCGGGTCTTCGCCTATCCGCAGGCGGGCGGGCGGAGCGTTTCGGGGATTGACGCCCTCCTGACCACGCCGGAGGTCTTGAGTGAATTCTTTCGGCGGCGGGCTTTGGCCAATCGTGAACTTGGCCCGGCGTCGGCGCGGGAGGCGTACATCAGGACGCTGACTCCGGCGGAACTGGCCGATTTGGTCTGGCGGCAGCTGTTTCTCGATAATGCGCCCATGAGCGAGCCTTTACGCGTGGTGCTTACCACCATGGGCATGTTTGGCTTGGATGTAGCATGCGGGGATCTCAGGGTGTTACGGGAACAGTACGATCAAATCCCGGCTGAGGAAAAATTGGCGCGGATAATTACCCTGGCCAATCTGGATTTGGCACTTTATGCGGTGGATTGCTGGCCGGAGGACGGCACGCAAGGGGAGGGGGTAGGGCTTTGGGGGAGTTCGGCCGGGGCGTTGCCGGTGGTTGCCCGTCCCGATGTTTTTAGGCCGGTTCTGTATTTGAGTCGTCTGTTTGCGGATTGGAAGGAGGGGGCGAGGCGTCTGCGGGTGCGGGGCTTTGGGCTTAAGGCGAAGGTGGACAATTTTGCGCCGCTGGAGTTCCGGCGTTTTCTGGCTGGCGAGGCGGCAAGGGTGAGGCCGGTGGCGATTGGCTTGGATTGGCCGACCGGGGGGCATCATGCGGACGACGGCTGTGTGGGGAAATTGGTGCGGGAGGCGGTGTTGCCGTTTTGCCGGGAGAAGGACTTGCCGTTTTTCCTGGAAACGGGCGAGGAGCGGATTGAAGGGTTGGAGGCGTTGTGGCGGGAGCAGCCGGAGGTGAGGGTGCTTTTGTTTCCTGGGCGGGAGGATCAGTTTGCGTCGGCGGTGATGGCGGCGTCGGCGGTGCGGAATGTTTTGTTGGCCGGGCCGGATCAGCCGTTGTCGTTTCCGAGGATTATGGATGGTTACCATGGGTTGCGGTTGGAGGGTTTGGGCAGTGCGTTTCATGCGTTTCATTCTTCGGCTGGGGCGGTGGAGGAGTTGGTGGGAGGTTGGGCGCATGGCCGGTGGACGTTTGGGAAGGCGCTTTTGCGGCATTATTCGGAGTTATGGCGGACGGGTTGGCGGTTTAGTGAGGAGTCGGTGAAGCGTGAGGTGGGGTTGATGTTGGTTGGGAATGTGCGGAGGTTGATTGGTTTGGAAGGATAGAGGGGTGTGTGGGGGGAGGGGGGGGGGAGCGTAGCATTTCCGCTTGCGTTAATTGGGTACAGCGTCACGCTGGTTGCGGGGGTTCAGGGGGGCGCAACCAGCCCCCTATGAAACGCGGTTGATCCAAAAGTCAAATAGCGGTTAGCGGTTAAAGCGGTTAAGCGGTTATAGAAACGCGGTTAAAGGGCCGCGTAAAATGAAATGCGGTTCCACCATGCGGAACAAACGCATTTGAAACTAGTTACGCGGCCCTACCTTTTTGAGCAAACAGCGCCGAAAGGCGCGCTTTTGCGTCCGGGCCGCCAAGGCGGTATCGAATTCAAACCGGGCGAAGCGCCTAAACAGTTCA
>JAVBTZ010000159.1:0-11956 GCA_031555915.1 Planctomycetota bacterium | reverse complement strand
AAGCCCTCCCAGATCGGAAAACCCCAAGGCAAACGGCGGCTTTATGTTCTCCGATCTGGGAGGGCTTCGCCCCCCAGACCCCCCGCTGAAAATGGATCGCTTGGGAGCTTCGCCCGCTTTGAATTCGCTGCCGCTTTGGCGGCCCGGACGCGAAGGCGCGCCTTCGGCGCTGTTCGCTCTGTAAGGTAGGGCCGCGTAACTAGTTTCTGATGGGTTTATACCGAATGGTAAAACCGCATTTCATTTTACGCGGCCCATAAACCGCGTTTCATAACCGCTTAACCGCTAACCGCGCACCGCAACCGCTATTTGATTTTTTTATAACCGCATTTCATAGGGGGCTGGTTGCGCCCCCCTGAACCCCCGCAACCAGCGTGACGCTGGACCCAATCGGCGCAAGCGGAAATGCCGCCAGACCCTACCCCAGCCGCGTCGCCACCTCCGCCCCCTCCAATCCAATTATCACCGTCTCCTCATAATGCGCCGCCCACGCCCCGTCACGCGTCCGCAACGTCCAACCATCCCCCACCGGAACCACCACCGCCTCACCCCAACTAATTATCGGCTCAATCGCAATCACCATCCCCTCCCGCAAAATCCCCACATTCAGCCGATCCGGATAATTCGGCACCTCCGGCGCCTCATGCACCCGCCTCCCCACCCCATGCCCGCAAAGCTCCTTCACCACCCTAAACCCCAACCGCCCCACCTCATCCTGAATCACCCCGCCCAACTCCTTCAAACTCATCCCCGCCCGCGCCCGGGCAATCGCCGCCAAACAGGCCGACCTGGCCGTCCGCGCCATAAACTCCGTCTGATCCGTCGCCGGTTCCAAAACCGCCATGCGGGTGGCGTCGGCGACGTAACCCCGCTTGTCGGCAGTGAGGTCGAGTTTGACCAAATCGCCCGGACGGAGAATGCGGTCGCCGGGAATGCCGTGCACAACTTCGTCGTTGACGCTGATGCAGAGGTGTCCCGGGAAATTGTACTCTTTTCGCGGGGTTGCCTCGGCGCCGGCTTCGTGCAGCAGGCGAGCGGCAAGATCGTCGAGGGCGAGGGTGGTGAGGCCGGGTTGGGCGGCGTCGGCGAGGGTCTGGAGGACCTGGGCGACGATAGAGCCGATGGCGAGGAGTCCTTGGCGGTCGTATTCGGTTTTTACCTGCAAGTGATTTCCTCTGTAAGGAACTGGAGTTTTGCCAAGTGCCGGTTAAACCGCCAATCGCCACTTGGCAAAAATCGTTTTTGCCTGTGTTTCAGGGGTTTTTACTTTTACAAAATCGCCATTCGGCGGTTTGAATGGTGATTTCGCAAAAGCCCAGTCACACCAACGCCGCCGCCATAATCACCCCCACCGCCAACGCCGCCGCCAACCCAAACCCCCAGCCCCGCCATCCCCACACCCTACTTAAAAGCAAACATGCCAAACCGTACACCGCCAACAACCCCGCCCGCGCCCCCCACAACCATAACCAACGCCTGAATTCACTCCCGCCCAACAAATCCTCGGCGGCAACCTCCCCCCGGCTTATCAGCGGTCCCAGCCAGCCGCAATCCGTCAGCGCCCGCAATACCCCGCCCTCATCCAACCTGCCCACCAAAGAAACCAGACCGGGCGCCACACCAAAAAAATCCACCCGCACATCGCCAATCTCCGGCGCCTTCGGGTCGGCGCCAAGGTAAAACCGGTTGCCGTCCGCCAACATCCTGTAGATCAAACCGTCCGCATCCACTTCCGGCTGCAACGGCTCATCCCCCTTCAACCCGCATTTGAAGGCGTCGTCCAAGCGGTAGCCGCCCAAAAATACCTCGCGGGCGGGAATCCGGCTCACATTCGGGTTTATCCGCGCTTTGACGCTATTACGCCTGCGGGCATCGGAGTAATGAAATTGCCCCGAATCCACCGGCGCCCGCACCCAACGGCGATGATAATCATAGCGCGCCGGCTCCGACTGCTTCTGCCGCACCTCCTCCTCGACCCACTGGAAAAACCGCACCGCCCGCACCAAACACACCACCCTCGCCCTCACCCCCAACTCCCGATCCTCCGCCCCTTCGCCAATACGCAAATCGCCGATCATATGCACCGTTCTACCCACAAGCGAACGATTCACCGTCCGCGAATCGTCCACACTCACCACCTCCGCCCGGGCCCGGCCCAGACAAGCCAACGACCCCGCCAACCCCCGGTAAACATACCAATAGCCAACCGCCCCCCCCGCCATTATCGCCACCGCGGCCAGCGTCCCCACCACCAAACCCACCTTGTCGCGATCGGAATCAGGCATAAACTTTCACCAAGCGGGCTTTTCGAAAAAATCACAACGACGCCACCAAACCCTTCAAATCCGCCACCCCCGCCACCACCCCCTCCGCATCAACCACCGGAATGTCGGCAATGCGGCGTTCACGCATGATTGACAACACCTCGCCGGCCAGCGTCCCGATGGGAACCCTGCAGCAACCGCGAATCATCACCGTACCCACTTTGCGGGACAGAAAATAAGCGTCCGCCTCCAAGCCGCGCCGCAGATCGCCGTCGCAGAAAATTCCCTCCAAACGGCCGTTTTCGTCGACGATTACCGCCGCCCCGGCCCTGGCCCGGGTCATCGCGAACAAAGTCTCCTGCACCGACGTTTCACCCGACACCCTCGCCACCGCCTCCCCGAGACGCATCACCGTCTCCACCGGCGCCACCTTCCGCCCCAGCGCCCCGGCCGGATGCCGCCGGGCGTAATCGTCGGTCTGGAAATTCCGCCGCCGCATCAGGCAGACCGCCAAGGCGTCACCCAAGGCGAGAATCGCCGTCGTCGTCGCCGTCGGGGCGAGGCCCAGGGGACAGGCCTCGGCAATGTTCCCGATCGGCAAAACGATCTCGCAATGCGCCGCCAGGGTCGAACGCGGATTCCCCGTCACCCCAATCACCCGGCAGCCAATCCGCCGGACAAACGGCAGGAGCCGGGTTATTTCATCCGATTCCCCCGAGTTCGACAAAAACAGGCACGCGTCGGCGGCGGTGATCATGCCGATGTCGCCATGCAGCGCTTCGGCCGGATGCAGGAAAAACGCCGGCGTGCCGGTGCTCGCCAAGGTCGCGGCGATCTTCTGGCCGATCAGCCCCGCCTTCCCCATCCCCGACACGATCACCCTGCCCTTGATGGCCATAATCGCGTCCAGCGCCTGGACAAAACGCCCGTCCAGGCTGTCCTTCAAAACCTGCAAGGCGGCGATTTCCGCGTCAATGGCCTCCCGCGCCCGTTCATTCGACATGCGAAAACCGTTCTATCAAATGGTCGGTGAAAACATGCACCCTGCCGTCCACGGTGGTGTCGATTAGCCTGCGGGCAAAGAGGTTGATGGCGGCGGGATACGCCACGCACTCCTCGCGGAACACCCGCGCCGCCACGTCGTCGGGGGTGTCGCCGCTGTATACCGGGCAACAGCGTTGCAACAGGATGGGGCCGGTGTCGTACTTGTGGTCGGCCAAATGCACCGTGCAGCCGGTGACCTTGACCCCCGCTTCCACCACCGCCTCATGGACGGCCCGGCCGTACATCCCCTGCCCGCAGAACATCGGCACCAAGGCCGGGTGAATGTTCAGGACCCTGCCCCGCAGTTGCGGCGCGAAAAGGTAGCGGCTGAGAAACCCGGCCATGCACACCAAATCGAAATCGCCCTTCAGGATAATCCCGTCCAAAACCCGCGACATCGCCGTCCAGTCCCGCACATTCTCCGCTTCGCGGGCGGTCATGTTGTATTTTTTCGAATCGACCACTTCGGTGGCGATGCCCGCCGCCCGGGCGATGGCCAGGCCCTTGGCCTCGGGCCGCGACGACACCACCAGCTTGACGTCGGCGTCCAGGCTGCCGTCCTTGCTGCAACGGATGAGATTTTTCAAGGTCGTTCCGCCGCCGGAGATGAGAACCGCAAGTTTGAGGCGTTGGCCAGACATTCATTTCTCCTTCAGTAGATAAACCGCCGGCAAGGTCAGATCAGGAATTTTGGGCGCTGCCTTGTTTCACCCTTAACCTTCATCTCCGGATGACTCCGCTTCGCTATCGGGGGCGGCGTCGGGAATCACCTCCGCGTCGACCGCCGTCGCCTGCGCCGCCGCGCCGTCGACCCCATCCCGATCATCCTTGTCCGTCACCACCACCCGCGCCACCGCCACCACCGTGTCGTCGTCCTTCAGGCGAATCACAATCACGCCCTGGGTCGCTCGGCCGGTCACGCGAATGCCGTTGACGCTAATCCTGACCACCATGCCTTTCGAGGTGATGATCATCAGGTCGTCCTCCTCCTGCACGGTCATGCAGGAGACGACTGGCCCGGTCTTGTCGGTGACGTTCATGTTGATGACGCCCTTGGCTCCGCGTTTCGTCAGCCGGTAGTCGGCGAAGTCGGAACGTTTGGCGAGACCCGCCTCGGAAATGGTGAGGACGCTGCAATTCGGTGCGACCACCATCAGGCCGATGCAGACATCGTCGTCCTGCAGGTTCATCCCGGCGACGCCGCCGGCGGAGCGGCCCATCGGCCGGACGTCCTCCTCCTTGAAGCGGCAGGCCTGGCCTTCCTTCGAGGCGAGCATGAGTTCGTTCTGGCCGCTGGTCATCACCACCCCGATCAGTTCGTCGCCGTCGGCGATGTTGATGGCGTGGATGCCGCCTTTCTTCGGGTGCTGGAAGGCGGAGAGGACGGTTTTCTTGATGACTCCCTTCCTGGTGGCCATGACCAGATAATGTTCGTCGTCGAAGGTCCGGACCGGGATCATGGCGGAGACTTTCTCGCCTTCCGCCAGTTCCAGGACGTTCGCGATGGAGCGGCCCTTGGCGGAGCGGCCCATTTCCGGCACGTCGTAGACTGTCAGCCAGTGGATGCGGCCCTTGTTGGTGAAGAAGAGGATGTAGTCGTGGGTGATGCCGATGAAGAGGTGCTCGATGAAGTCGCCGTCCTTCAGGCCGGAGCCAGTGACCCCCTTGCCGCCGCGGCCTTGTTTCCGGTAGACGTCCAGGGCCATCCGTTTCAGGTAGCCGTCGTGGGAGACGGTGACGGCCATTTCCTCTTCCGCGATCATGTCCTCGATGGAAATGTCCTCGGCGGCGGCGACGATTTCGGTTTTCCGTTCGTCGCCGTATTTCGCCAGCATTTCCTGGCAATCGTTCTTGATGATGGCCATCACGCGGGAGCGGTTGGCGAGGATGTCCTTGTAGTCGGCGATGGTTTTGATAAGCTCCGCGTATTCGTCTTCGAGTTCCTTCCTTTGCAGGCCGGTAAGCCGCGCCAGACGCATGTCGAGAATGGCGTTCGCCTGGATTTCCGAGAGTTCGAACTCTTTCATGAGCGAGGCCCGGGCCATCGGGACGTCTTCCGACGAGCGGATGATTTCGATGACCCGGTCGATGTGGTCGAGGGCTTTCAGGAGGCCTTCGAGGATGTGGGCGCGGGCTTCCGCCTTGTTCAGGAGGTAGACGGTGCGGCGGCGGATGACCTCGAAGCGGTGCTCGACATAGTGCTGCATCATCTGCTTGAGATTGAGCGTTTCCGGCCGGCCCTTGACGAGGGCGATGTTGTTCACCGAGAAATTGCTCTGGAGCGGGGTCAACTTGTAGAGCTGGTTCAGGACCACGTTCGAGTTCACGCCGTTTTTGAGTTCGATGGCGACGCGGAGGCCGTTTTTCTGCGAAGTCGAGTCGTAGACGTCGACGATGCCGTCGATTTTGCCGTCCTTGATGACTTCCTTGATTCGCTCCATCAGGGAACCGAGCGAAAGCATGTAGGGGATTTCGGTGATGATGATGGTTTGCTTCCCCGACTTCGCCGTTTCGATGTGGCAGCGGGCGCGCATGGTGACCTGGCCGCGGCCGGTGTGGTAGGCCTTGTGAATGCCGTCCCGGCCGCAGATGAGGGCGCCGGTGGGGAAATCGGGACCGGGGACGTGTTTCATCAAATCCTTGATGGCGATGTTCGGGTCGTCGATTAGGGCGATAATCCCCTTCAGGACTTCCGACAAGTTATGCGGCGGCATGTTGGTGGCCATGCCGACGGCGATCCCCGAGGCGCCGTTGATGAGGAGCACCGGAATTTTCCCCGGCAGGACCAGCGGTTCCTGGCGTTCGCCGTCGTAGTTGGGACCGAAGTCGACGGTGTCCTTGTCCAGGTCGGCGAGGATTTCCGCCGTGACTTTCCCCATGCGGCATTCGGTATAGCGGTCGGCCGCGGCGGAGAGGCCGTGGATGGTGCCGAAGTTCCCCTGGGGGTCGACCAATTGGTAACGCATGGAAAAGTCCTGTCCCATGCGGACCAGGGCGTCGTAAATCGAGGCGTTGCCGTGCGGGTGGTAGTTGCCCATGCAGTCCCCGACCACTTTGGCGCATTTCCTGAAGCCGCCGGTGGCGGTGAGGCCGAGCTCATCCAGGGTGTACAGGATTCTCCTTTGGACCGGCTTCATGCCGTCCCGCACGTCGGGGAGGGCGCGGGAGACGATGACGGACATGGAGTAGGTGAGGTAGGAGTTTTTAAGCTCGTCCTCGATGGGCATGGGTTTGACGCCGATGGTTTTCGGGGCAAAGAAATCGGAACTCATGGAGGAAAATCTCCTGGGAAATTTCAAAGAAAATCGAGCCAAACGCCGCTCGATTTCCTTTGAAGCTTAATTTTTTTGGCCAAGGTTTTATGACGCCAAGATAGCTTACACGTCCAGCTGCGCGTCCAAAGCGTAGCGTTCGATGAATTTCCGCCTGGGCTCCACCACTTCGCCCATCAGCAGGTTGAACAGCTGGTCCGCCTTCACCGCGTCGTCCACCGTCACCTGGTAAAGCACACGGCCCTCGGGATCCATCGTCGTCTCCCAAAGTTCGTTGGCGTTCATTTCACCCAGACCTTTGTAGCGGCGGGGATGCAGGCCGTCCTCGACCATTTGCCTGGTGTTCACGAGAATGTCCTGGAGGCTGTCGCAGGGGACTTCCTTGCGGTTGGTGACGAGCCAGAAACGGGACGGAACGCCCGGGTCCGCGAGGTAAATCATGTCCTCCGGCCTGAAGCCGAGTTCGGTCAACTCCCGCGCCGCCTTCTCGACTTCGGCCGAGACCAGGAATTCGGACACCACCATGCCGTTGTCGGGTATGTCCGCCGTCGAGACGCTGATGTCCTCCTCGATGATTTCCACCGGCTCCGCCTGCAGCTCCCGCGCCTTGATGAAGGCGGTGAAGGTCTCGTCATTGGCAAACCAGTACGTCTCACCCTTGAGTAGACCGCGGTATTTGGGGAAGCCGCCGATTTCCTTGCGGCGTTCGAAGTAGTCCTGGAGGGACATCCCCTTGTACTGCACCGCCCGGGTGATGCGCCGCAGGCGGGCGATCAGGGAAAGGAGCTTGGCGAATTCGTCGCGTTTCAATTCGCGGCTGGAGCCGTTGTCCCGAACCTGGAAGGTCGTCGTCTCGACGCCAATCCGCAGGAGCGCCCCCTGCATTTCCTCTTCCGTCAGGACATACTGTTTGTGCTTCCCCTTTTCGACCTTGTACAAGGGGGGGCAGGCGAAATAGAGCCGGCCGTTTTCGATAATCCCCGGCATGTGCCGGAAGAAGAAGGTGAGAATCAGGGTGCGGATGTGCGAGCCGTCGACGTCGGCGTCGGACATGATGATGATTTTGCCGTAGCGGAGCTTTTCGATGTTGAAGTCTTCGGCGCCGATGCCGGTCCCGAGGGCGGTGATGATGTTCGTGACTTCCTGCGAGGAAAGGACCTTGTCGATGCGGTGCTTCTCCACGTTCAGGATTTTACCGCGAAGGGGCAGGATCGCCTGGGTGCGGGCGTCCCGGCCCATGACGGCGGAGCCGCCGGCCGAATCGCCTTCGACCAGGTAGAGTTCGGTGGACTCGCGGTCCTTCGAGGAACAGTCGATAAGTTTGTCCGGGAGGTCGAGGCCGCCCATGGCGGTTTTCCGGCGGGCGAGGTCGCGGGCTTTCCGGGCCGCTTTCCGGGCCGCCGCCGCGTCGAGGCAGCGCTGGATGATCCGCTTGGCGATGCCCGGCTTTTCCTCCAGAAATTGGCCCAGGTATTGGTTGACGATGGCGGCGACGGCGCCTTCCACTTCCGAGTTCCCGAGCTTCCCCTTGGTCTGCCCCTCGAACTGCGGGTCCGGAATCCGTAGCGACAATACCGCCGCCAAACCTTCGCGGGTGTCGTCGCCGACGATGCCGTCGTCCTTTTCCTTGATCAGGCTGTTGGCTTCGCCCCAGCGGTTCAGGGTGCGGGTCAGGGCGGAGCGGAAGCCGGAGAGGTGGGTGCCGCCGTTCACGGTATTGATGTTGTTGACGAAGGACAGGACTTGTTCCGAGTAGCCGTCGTTGTATTGCATGGCGACTTCGAGTTCGAGATTTTTCTCGTCGTCGCGGTGTTCGAAATAGATGACGTCGGGGTTGATGACGGCCTTGTTATTGTTCATGCTCTCGACATAGCCCTTGATGCCGGAGCGGTAGAAGTAGGTGTCGCGTTTGTCCTCGACCCGGTTGTCGCCGATTTCGATGGTGAGGCCCTTGTTGAGGAAGGCGAGTTCCTCGAGCCGCTTGGTGATGATTTCGTACTTGAATTCGGTCGTTTCCTTGAAAATGGCGTCGTCGGGCATAAAGGTGACTTTGGTGCCGCGATTCTTGGTTTTGCCGCGTTCCTCGACTTCGGTCACCGGGTGTCCGCGCTCGAAACGCTGGAAATAGATCTTGCCGTCGCGGAACACCTCGACCTCCAGCCAGATCGACAGGGCGTTCACGCAACTGACCCCGACGCCGTGCAGGCCGGCCGAGACCTTGTAGGAATCGTGATCGAATTTGCCGCCGGCGTGCAGTACCGTCATGACCACGGTGAGGGCGGACATGTTCTGCTCTTTATGCCAATCGACCGGGATGCCGCGGCCGTTGTCGAGGATGGTCATGGAGCCGTCGGCGTTGATGCTCACCAGAATCCGGTCGCAGTGCCCGGCCATGGCTTCGTCGATGGAGTTGTCGACCACTTCCCATACCAAGTGATGCAGGCCATCCTGCCCGGTGCCGCCGATGTACATGGCGGGGCGTTTTCTTACGGCGTCGAGACCTTCGAGCACTTTGATGGAACTGCCGCTGTAATCGTTTACGGGAGTGGGGGTGGCGTCCGAGTCTGCCATGTGGGAATTTCTCCAAAGTTTTATCGCGAAAAAATAGGCGCCAAATCTGTAGCAAAAAAAACGGCCGTCCGGCAAAGGTCGGCAGTTGGGTGGGCGAAGCGGGGCTGGCGGCCAAGCAGAACCGAAAGGATTATTCCGGAGACGCTTTGCCAAAATCCTCTCCATACTATACCATACCATACTATGGAGTACCAGTCCTGCCAGCGATACATTATACTTATATACCTTATAATGACAATATCCTTTTCAACTTTTCCGGTAAGAGATCGGCACTTTGCCAGGTTGGAGGCGGCGATGGAAGATTATATCGGTTTTGGCGCGCTTAACGCGGCGCTGGACGCATTGGACGGCGAAGAGTATACACGGGTACTGGTGGTGGCGTCGAAGAGCGCCTGGAAGCGTTTTAACGGGGAAAACGAGCGGGAGTTTTTCCGGCGGCGTAATCCCCGGCTCTTCAGCGACTTTTCGGTGAATCCGGATTTTCGCGAAATCCTCGCCGGCGCCGAAGTCTTCAAGGAATTCCGGCCCGACCTCATCGTCGCCATAGGCGGCGGCTCGGCCATTGATGTGGCCAAAATGATCAAGGCGATCGTCTTCACGCATGACGCCTACGACCCCAACCTCCCCGAAACGCTCAAACCCTCCGGCGACGGCCCCCCGCTCGTGGCCATCGCCACCACCGCCGGCTCGGGCGCCGAAGCCACTCCTTTCGCCGTATTTTACCTGGGCGAGAAAAAACAGTCCCTGGCCCACGACTCCCTTCGGCCCGATATGGCGGTGGTCGACCCCGAATTAAGCTACTCCCTATTGCCGCAGCAAACCGCCGCCACCGGCTTCGACGCCCTGTCGCAGTCGGTGGAAGCCTACTGGAGTTCGCGAACCGTCCCGGCGGCGCAGGAACTGGCCCAGGCGTCAATCAAATACATCCTCCCCAACCTCTATAACGCGGTGCACCGCCCCGAACCCGGTAACCGTTATCATATGGCCCAGGGGGCATATTTGTCCGGCCAGGCGATCCGCCTCACCCGCACCACCCTGCCCCACGCCCTGGCTTATCACCTCACCAAACGTTACGGTCTGCCGCACGGCCACGCGGTGGCGTTGACCCTGCCATATTTTTTCCTTTTGAATATGGATAAAACCTTGCCGGTGCAGAGCCCCTTGGGGGCGGAGGCGCATTACGCCAACATGCGGCGGCTATTCCTCCTGCTGGGACAGGAAAACGCCGGGGACGCCTTGGTTTTCTGGCGGAATTTGCTGCACGGCTGCGGCCTCGCCCCGACCTTGGCCGAAGCGGGGGTGAACGACCCGGGGAAAAGGCGGGCGCTCGTGGACAGCGTGGACTATGGGAAAATGGCGAATCATCCGGTGCGGGTCGGGGCGGAGGTGCTGCTCAGGGCGTTTTCGGAGGGGTAGGGGAGCGTGTTTGTGAGGAAACTGTTTGCAAGATCGCCGTTGCGATGAATATTACCGGTCGGGCGTATATACGCCGCGACCGGTATAACTACTTCACTTCTCAGGTTGTTACTGGAACTTTTTCAGGGTGTGGGTGTAACTTGAGACCTCTTTTCGCAAGCTCCGCCTCAGCCCGGCTGTTGATGAAATTGGCTCGTTCCTCCGGGGTCATATGCTTCGTTTCTTCGTATATTTCCTCACGTATTTTATGCAATTCACGCATGGTTTTCGATTCAATCGGCATTGTCTATCACCTCCGTTGGTGTAAATATTCCTACTCTCTTGTATCCCTCGCGTAAATTTACCCCCTCGGTCATGACGATTGTTTTACGCTTCACGATATGTTTGAAATTATAACTGACGATAAAATCTAAATCATACTTGGCTGTCACGGCAATATGCACTGCGTCTGTCCGATATTTTTGTGGAATGATGCCTTCAGTTGTGTAAATACTGGCCAAACGCTCTGCTTCAATATCGACCTGCAAAATGGTGACACCGAGTTCTTCAATAATACCGAACATCTTCTCTTTTTTTTCTGCTGGCGCTCGAATCAACTCATTAATAACATAACTCGAAGTATAAGGAATATACTTTTTCTGGCGAATTTCTTCAAAAAAAACTGCCGTGTCTTCTCGTTTATCCGGAGCGTCATCGGCAAAAACAAAGTTGAAAACCGATGTTTCAATGTAAACCTTTGGTATTCGCATAGCCGAGACTTCCTATATGCAGTATACCCCATTTAAGACATGAACCCACGCCCCACCGCCTCACCGATTCCTCCTCCCCCGCAGCACATCCTTGGCGTTCCAGCCCTCGCGCAAATTCTCCATGCGGTTGTCGTTCAGGTAATCGCTATAGGACGGTTGCGGCTGAGGCGCGGGGGCTTCCTCTTCCGCCTCTTCGGACTCGGGTTCAGGCTCGGGTTCGGGCGGGGCGGCCTTTTCCCACGGTCCAGGAAGGGAGCCCAGAAGCGCGTCGGCGGGTTTGTTGGCGGAAGGGGCTTCGGCAGGCTTTTTCCTGACTTTCTTTTTGGGGACCGGCGGTTTATAGAGGTGCTGCTTGGAGGCGATGGCGTTTTTGCTCTTGCTGGCTTCCTGAAAACGATCCACTTCCAAAGTCACTTTCGGATCGAACTTCGGGGCGCGGTTACGCATGAATTGGAAGGCCCGGGCATATACTTTGGCCTTTTCCCCCACCGGCATGCGGTCGTAATTGTCCTTGTACGGCTCCAGGGCGATTTGATCGTACTTCGACATGTCGGCGTAACGCAGGGGAAGAACGTCGTAACCGTCATCGGCCTTCTCTACTGGCCTCGCTATGCCCGACAGGTGCGCGGCGAGGGCGCCG
>JAVBTZ010000143.1:0-11369 GCA_031555915.1 Planctomycetota bacterium | reverse complement strand
TGTGGGAACCGCCTCCACAACAGTCGTGTGATCAAAAGGTTGCATGGTAAAGGGAATTCCCGGCGGTTTTTCGCCAGCGCCCCTTGGGTCGCCGATAACCCTAACTTCATGCGGCATTTGCGGATGCGGTTCCCGCAAATGCCGCGTTGTAGAGGTAACAGGGTGCGGAGTTGCGTAACAAAGTTGTGATGCGCCCCTGAATGTCCCCATAATTCGTCAGGTAAAAAAAGCGGCGAACTTATCTTTTTGCGTGTGAACGGATCTATAACCCATAATTAGCAGCAACGCTCCCTGCAGGGGCAAGCAAGTGCGGTACCCGAACGGAAGTCCCGGTTGCACGGGGTCCGTAGGGTTTTTGGAAGGGCGTGTGGGTGCGGTTTAACCTGGTCGGGGAGAAAGGCGGGTAGTTAGGCCGGACTCTAGACACGCCCGGTGATATAATGACCGGATATCGCCGCCATTTTACCCTACGGGCCTCGGGAAGAGCTCGCCGGAGCTTCCGTTCCTTTTTATGCAAAGAGGAACGGAGGGTTCCCCATGGCAAATTTACGGCTCCAGCCGCTCCACCTGCCAGCCGCATTCCGGCATCTCCAACCCGTGATACGGATTATCCACCCGATCCTGCGGCTGCAACCAATAAGCGCCGGTGCCGCCGAACGCCATCGGGCAAAAAATCAGATTAAGGCTGGACTTCGGCGCCCCGAATTTCCGCGCCAACAACACCATGTCGGCCGTAACCTTCTCAAAGGCGTCCCGCTTCTCCTCCAACCCCCGCGAAGTGGCCAAACGCGCCGTCTCCCCCACCAATCTCCGCCGCAAAGCCAGGAAATCCGCCGCCACGCCCGAAGCTTCGCCCTGAATTTTCGCGATGTTTCCGCCTTCGGTCAATTCCGTAGCCTGCGCCAAAGCCACGGCCGGCCGCTCGCTTGCCGCCGCGTCATCCTTGGCCAAAGCCGCCCGCACCGACTCGTAATTGCTGAACCAGGCGTCCAGGGGAATGCCCCGCGACCGCAAATCAAACTTAATCCGCTCCGCTGGCTGATACGTTTCCCGCACCTCTTCCGGCGCCACCAGGGCCAAATTCTCCCGCGGCAAATTCACCAAACTAATCTTCCCCTGGATCTGCAAAGCCGAATCCAGACGGAACGCCCCCGCCGACACCACCGCCTCGCCCTCATGCAAACCGGTACGAACCTCCGCCGTGCCGCCGCGCATATCCCCGAGGGCGATTTCCCGCAAGGTGAAGGACAGGCTCTCGCCCTCGTCGGCTTCGACAAAAACAAAAGCCCGTCCCACATTCCGCAAAACCGCAGTCGCCGGAATATACACCGTCTCCCCGCCGTTCTCGTTCTTATTCGCATCAGCCGCGGCGTTGGTGACCGCCTGTTCGGGCGGATTCTTATCGGCGATAACCGATTCAATCCCCGCCGTCTTGGCCGCCTGGTGGGAAAGGATGATTTCATAACGTCCGCCGCTTCCCGCCCCGTCCTCGAGGGGAATCAAATCCATGAAGCATTTGGGGCATTTCCCCGGTGCCGGCAAAATAAACTGGGGACACATGGAACAGGTCCATTTGCCGGTCGGGGAAACGTTGCCGCCGGCCTGGCCGTGACGATGTCCCACCGCCAAAAAGATGGCGCCGGCCAAAATAGCGACAAAAAGAATGAACGCTCCGGTGCGGCGAAGCGGTTGGGCTGGGATATTACTCATGATGGTTTATTCACCTTGCAGTTATGGATGAACAAGGGTAGCATCTCTTTATTGACCGGCGAGTTGGCGCATTTTATCGGCGGCGCCGCGGAAGTTGTTTTTAATGCGGGATTGACAAGGCCGGCAGCAATAGTAAATGCGTTTGCCGCTCTGTTGGACAAAGGGGTAGTTTGGTCCGACCGGTTGTTCCATACTGGGACAAAGCCAAACGACCGGATTTGCCGCCTCGCGGTTTTTCGCGAGTGTGTTGAAAGCGGCGGCAGGATTGGCGCGCACCTGATCCGACTCGGCCGGCCCGGCGGTCAGGACGTGGAACCCCTCGACATCGGCATAATTACTTCCATCCACCGGTTTTCCGGAAATGGGACAACGGGTTTGCGCGGGTTGGTTTTCACCCGCTTGAATGGCGTTCATTTGCGAATAAACGCCTGTGAAGCCAATGGAAACGACCATCAGCCAAGCCAGCAGAGCAGCTCTCATATAATCTCCTGATTTAATCGAAAAAAACGAGGACAAAGGTCTTTTGTCCTTTTCCGGCGGTAATCATTCTATAACAAAACAGGTTAGGTTCAACTTTATTCGTATGGGAAAATTTGCGTCTGGGGATAATTTTGTATGGGTCGATTTTTTTTTTTAGTTTCCATGTTTGTTTTCCCAAGCTTGAAAAATTTCAATAAATCCGGTAAAATACTAAAAACAAGTGTCCCAGCACCATAATCTCTAAACGATGCGCCCGTAGCTCAGTTGGATAGAGCGCCGGTTTCCTAAACCGGAGGTCGTGAGTTCGAATCTCGCCGGGTGTACCAATACAAACGCCGCAACCTCAAGGGGTTGCGGTATTTTATTGACAAATTTGGCTTGCTGAATTATCGTTATCCCATACATAAACCCATACAAATGCCATTCTGGTTGAAAAAACCGTAGGTTCCCATACATTTCTCGGCCAGGAAAATCAGGAAGGAAGGCAGGAACACGGACGTGGAAACGCATTCGTGACCCAAGCATAAAACAGGCATTTTAAGGCATCAAACAAAAACCGCAACCCCTTAAGGTTGCGGTAATTATATTGGAGCCGCCTACCCGATTTGAACGGGTGACCTGCGGTTTACAAAACCGCTGCTCTACCACTGAGCCAAGGCGGCCAGAATTTTCACGAAAATCACTCTACATTTATTTTGCCCCAAGGCAAGTTCTTTTTTACCCGCAACCGGTATCTAATTGCTTAGTGCTTGGGAGATAGCATATAATGGTTGAAGTTGAAAAGCTTTTGGGCCGGGAACGGGCAACGTTTCCCAAGGGCTGGGACTCTTGGGCGCCTCTGATAACAGCTATCTTTAGAGGTGCCCTCTTTTTGAGAGGATTCGCATGGAACTCCTGGTATTTATTGCCAAAGAATTGAAAGGCGTGGTGGTCAGCGTGGCGCCGCTGGTGGTTATTCTGTTGGTGTTGAAGCTGATAGTCTTGCGCTCGCCTTTGGAATCGAACCGCCAGTTCATTTTCGGGGTCATATTTGCCGTCGTCGGCCTGTTCCTTTTCCTGCAGGGGGCGCAGATGAGCCTCATTCCCGCGGCGGAATCGCTGGGGGCGGAACTGGTGCGGCTGCGGCGGCCGCTGATTGTCCTAATCTGCTTCTGCATCGGTTTTGTCGCCACCCTGGTCGAGCCGGCGCTTACCGCCGTCGCCCATGAAGCCGAAAACATCTCCGTCGGCGCCATCACCTCGAAAAGCATTCTCATGCTCACCGCCTTCGGTTTTGCCTGCGGCATGTCGGTCGGCGTCGTCAAAATCATGTATAACATCAACTTCGTTTACATCCTTGTCCCTGGGTTAATCCTCTTGGCCGTGCTTGCCCTCTTCAGCGGACAGACCTTTGCCGCCATCGCCCTCGACTGCGCCGCCGCCACCACCGGGCCGGTCAACATCCCGGTAAACATGGCGATTGGCTTGGGTCTGGCCCGGTCCATCGAGGGGGTCGACCCGCTCACGGCCGGGTTCGGGATTATCGGTTTGACGATTATCGGCGTTTCCGCCTCGATTATGAGCGTGGGGATTCTACGGGGCATGTAACGTGGATTATGTTAAAATAAGGGAAAAACACCAATATATATGCCCGGCGGTTGTCGATAAGGAGAAGAGCGTATGCATTATGAAGCCATCGTGGTGATAGTGGAACGCGGCAAGGCCAACGCCATCGTCAAAAAAGCGGCCGAGGCCGGCGCCCGCGGCGCCACCATAGCCTATGGGAGAGGTTCGGGAGAGCAAATTTTCTCCTTCTTTCGCAGTTTGCAGGTCGAGTCCTCGAAGGAAATCATCCTGATTATCGCGCCCGAGGACCAGGTGGAAAAACTGCTGGCGGTGGTGGTCGAAGCCGGCCGCATCAACGAAAAAGGCAAGGGGATAGCTTTCACCATGCCGATACGGAACCTCACCGGCATCACCCTGCCGACCGAAGGCGAAGGCCATGCCTGAAAGCGACAGCCGGGGAGAACTGCCGCCGTTACGGCGGCCGGCGGCGGTCTTGGCCTGGAGCGAAAATGCCTGCGAAGGTGCGGCGGCGGATGCAGCCGCAGGTGCGGGCCCATTTCTCGCCTTGTGGCGACCTTTGGGAACGACCGCCGCATTGGGGATCAGCCAGAATGCGGAACGCGAACTCGACTGCGAAGCGGTCCGCCGCGACGGAGTCGCGTTGTTGCGGCGTCAGTCGGGGGGAGGGGCGGTTCTCCTCTATGAGGGAGTTTTATGTTGGGAGGCTTGGGCGGGCCTGGACGCTCTGGCGGGGTTGGCGCCGAATGGGGAGACGGGGATTCACGAGGCTTATGCGGGGTTGACCGGGCCGGTGCGTGGGGGGGTGGCCAGTTTGGGGCTGGAGGTGATTCGGGCCGGGGTGTCGGACTTGTCGGTGCGGAGCGGAGTGGACGGCGAGGTCAGGAAAGTGGCGGGGACGGCGCAATTTCGCAAGCGGGATTGGGTTTTGGTGCATGGGTGTTTGTTGGTTACGGCGGAGGTGGGGCGGTTGTCCCGTTACCTGGCTCCCCCGAGCGTCATGCCGGAATACCGGGCGGGGCGGACCCACCGGGCTTTTTGCGCCAGCGTGAAGGAGCTGCTGGGTGGAGGCGGGGGGAGTGACGAGGCGCTTATGGGTCAATTGGCGGAGGCGGTGAGTTTGGCCGCCAGGGCTGGGGGTTGGCGGGAGCTGGTTCCGCCGGAAGAATTGCCGCCGGCGGCGGCAGGGTTGGAGCGCCGGAAATATCTTTCGCCGGAGTGGAATTGGGAAAAACGCCGTCTGTTTTGAGTGGACTTTTCGAAAGAAAGGGGTTTATGAAAAATTCCGACAAGGTCCTCGCCGCCATGCGGGTGGACAAGAAGAATTCCGTCAAGCTGGGGAAAATCGACCCCGACTCGACCGAAGGCATGAAGGACAAGAAGGAAGCCAGGGACGCCTTGGCGGAAAACACCGCGAAGATGAACGACCTGCAGTTTAAACTATATGCCGAGAACAAGCGTTCCCTACTGGTGGTTTTCCAGGCCATGGACACCGCCGGCAAGGACGGGGTCATCCGCAAGGTTTTCGGTCCCCTGAATCCGCAGGGGGTGGTGGTGAGCGCCTTCAAGCGGCCGACCCCCCTGGAAATGGCGCACGATTATTTATGGCGGATTCACGCCTGCGCGCCGGCGAAGGGGATGATTGGCATTTTCAACCGTTCGCATTACGAAGACGTTCTGGTGCGGAGGGTGCACCAGCTGGACAAGGAAGAGGTGATTGAGGAACGCTACAAACAATTGGGCGGCTTCGAGAAGTTTCTTGCCGCCAACGACACGGTCATCCTGAAGTTCTTCCTGCACATCTCCAAGGATGAACAGAAGAAGCGCCTCCAGGCGCGGCTGGACGACCCGGACCGGCGCTGGAAGTTTGAAATCGGGGACTTGGCGGAACGCAAGCTTTGGGACGCTTACCAGGCCGCTTACCAGCTGGTCTTGGACAATTGCGCCCACGACTATGCGCCGTGGTACGTGATTCCCGCCAACAACAAGTGGTACCGCGATTGGGCGGTGTCGAGTATTATCCTGAAAACGCTCAAGGACATGAACCCGAAATTCCCGGCCGAAGCGGAAGGGCTCGACAAGGTCAAGATTGATTGAAGGGCACCTCTAAAAGACAATCGTCCGGTTGCCGCTAATCAGAACGCGCCTTTGCAAATGCAGACGCACCGCTTCGCCCAGGACCTGCCGTTCGATGTCGCGGCCTTTCCGGACCAAATCCTCCACTTCGTCGCGGTGGCTGACCGGGGTCACGTCCTGGACGATGATGGGGCCCTGGTCCAGTTCGGCCGTGACGTAGTGGGCGGTGGCGCCGATGATTTTGACGCCCCGCGCCTTGGCCTGGTGGTACGGCTTCGCCCCGACGAAAGCCGGCAGGAAGGAGTGGTGGATGTTGATGATTTTCCCTTCCCACGCTTTGACGAAAGCGGGACTGAGGATTTGCATATAGCGGGCCAGGACGACCAGGTCGATTTTGTTTTCCGCCAGTAGTTCCTGCTGTTTACGCTCGGTTTCGCTTTTGTCGTCCCCGTTTACCGGCAGGTGCTGGAAGGGGACTTTGAAGTGTTCGCAGAGGTCGCCCAGTTCGGGGTGGTTGGCGATGACCAGGGCGATGTCGCCGGCGAGTTCACCCATTTGCTGGCGGAGGAGCAGGTCCGCCAGGCAGTGGGGGGTGGTGGAGGCGAAGACGGCGACCTTCGGCCGGGGCGAGGCAAAGGACAAGTTCCAGCGCATGTCGGCGAATTTTTTGGCGACAAAGCCGACGGCGGCGGGGAGGTCGTCCCGCGAGAGGGCGGAATGGGAAATGTCCCAGACCAGGCGCATGAAGAACTGCTGGTTGGCGTTGTCGGTGTGCTGGTCGAGGTCGATGATGTTGCCGCCGTATTCGGCGACGAAAGAGGTCAGGGCGGCGACGATGCCGGTGCGGTCGGTGCAGGAGCAGAGCAGGATGGCGGTGTTCATGGCTTTTCCGTTGGGCAAGGTATCCCGGTAAAAAAGTCCGAGTATACCAGTTTATGCTGATGCTTTAAAGTCATTTTGACGAGGACCATCCGATGCCCGATTTGGCGCGTGATTTACTGGGACGTTTGGCGGCGGCGTGGCGTTTTTTGACGGTCTTGCCGTTTTTCCGGCCGGCCGGCCCGGGCGAGGCGGAGGCGCTGAAGCGTTCGGCCCTGATGTTCCCGGTGGTGGGGGTGATTATCGGGGGGGTGATGGCGCTGATGGTTTGGGGGTTGGGGGCGGTTTTTCCTGTGCTGGTGGTGGCGGCGTTGGCGTTGGCGGCGCTGGTCAAGGTGTCGATGGGGTTGCATCTGGATGGGGTGGCGGACTGTGGCGATGGGCTGATGTCCATGGGCCGCGGCCGCGACCGCGTTTTGGAAATCATGAAGGACAGCCGGGTCGGGGCGCATGGGGTGATGGCGGTGGCGCTGGTTTTGATTCTCAAATTCGCCTGTCTCTCTTCGGCCGGGAACGGCATGGGGCAGTGGGGGATGGCGTTCATGATGCCGCTTTGCGGCAGGGCGGGGATGTTGTGGGCGATGGGTTTGTTGCCTTATGCCCGGGCGGAGGGCTTGGGTAAGGCGATTACGGCGGGGTGGCGGGAAATAGTTTTTGGGACGGTGGCGGTTGGCGTGGGGTTTTTCTGTTTTGGCGGCTGGGCGCTTTTGGGGATAGGCTTGGCGGTTTGGCTGCTTCTGGAACTGGTTTGGGTGTGGTATTTAAAGCGGCGTCTTGGTGGGGCTACCGGCGACTGTTACGGCGCGGCCTGTGAAATTGGCGAAATCGCGGCCGGCTTGGGGTTTCTTTGCGGGGATTTTTAACGAGTAAAAACGCGAGGAATTCGGGGACATGAGGAATCCGGTCATGTCCCCGGATTCCTCACGGCATCGTTTTCAGTACGCTGACAACAGCGCTCCATTTTGGGAAAAGCCGTACGCTTGTCATTCCGAACGGTAGTGAGGAATCCGGCTGTAGCGGAGGCTGAAGATAAACAGCCCCCATTTGGAAGCGTTTGCGATGCCAGAGACGAGCCAAATGTAAAGCGGTATTACTCAACCGCCGATCCCGCCGGATTCCTCACTACCGTTCGGAATGACAAGCGTACGGTTTTTCTGTTAAAGGCTGGGTTTTTGCCATCATACTGAAATTGTGCCGTGAACGGTTACCTCATTCGTAGGAACTTCCGTCGTCAGAACGCCGGCACAATCCCCTTGGGAATCAGTTCTTTTTCGATGTACGCCTTGACTTCGGGCGAGTTGACCGCTTTACGGAGCGCCGCCGCCGCCTTCGAGTTTTCGTCGACTTTCCGAACCGCCACGATATTGGCGTAAGGCGAGTCCTTGCCTTCGATGATGATGGCGTCCTTGGCCGGGTTCAACCCCGCCTCGCCGGCGAAATTGGTGTTGATGACGCTTGCCGTCACGTCGTCCAGGGTGCGCGGCAGTTGGGCCGCGTCAATCTCGCGGATAACCAATTTGCGCGGGTTGTCGATGACGTCCCGCGCCGTCACCAATTCACCCGGTTTCAGCTTGATTAAACCGTGCGCTTCGAGGAGCCGCAAGGCCCGCGCTTCATTCGTGGGGTCGTTCGGCACCGAAATGCTCGAACCATTCTTCAACTCTTCCAGCTTCTTAATCTTCCGCGAATACAATCCCATCGGCTCGATATGCACCTTGGCAATCCACGCCAGCCCGAGGCCGCGTTCCTTGTTCATGTTGTCGAAGTAGGGGATATGCTGGAAGAAATTCGCGAACAGCTTGCCTTCCGCCAAGGCGGTGTTCGGCTGCACGTAGTCGGTGAAATCCTTGATAATCAGGTTGTAGCCTTCCTTCGCCATGATGGGCTGCGCCACCTTCATGAGGTCGTGGTGGGGGAAGGGGGTCACGCCCACCACGATCTCCTCCGCCGCGCCGGCCCGCCCGGAAAACAACACGCACACCGCCAAACACAGCCAAGCCAAGCCAAGCTTTTTCATAATTGTCGTCTCCAAATTGATGGGTTCCTAACGAATCCGTTTGTAAATAAACCCCGAAAGCGATTGCATGATTTGCACCATTATAACCAGGATAACCACCGCGTAAAGCATCACGTCGCCCTGAAAACGATAATAGCCGTACTTCACCGCCAAATCCCCCAGGCCGCCGCCGCCGACCGTCCCCGCCATCGCCGAATAACCCAAAAGGGTAATCGCCAAAACCGCCACATTGAGGATTATCGCCGGCAAAGCTTCCGGTAGCAGCACCCGCCAGACAATCTGGAAATCGTTCGCGCCAAACGAACGCGCCGCTTCCACCACTCCCTTGTCGACCTCCAGGAAACAACCTTCAATCAACCTGGCCGCAAAAGGCGCCGCCGCCAGCGTCAGCGGCACCACCGCCGCCGTACTGCCGATGGTCGTGCCGATGATGAAACGCGTAAAAGGGAGAATGGCAATCAGGAGAATGATAAAGGGAAACGACCGGAGCAAATTGACTATCACGTCGATGATATGATAAACCCCCGGCCGGGGCCTAATGCCTTGCGGATGGTTCAGAATCATGTATACCGCCAGAATAAACCCCAAGAGGAGCGAACACGCCGTCGAGGCCGCCACCATGTACAAGGTCTCCAGGCTGGCCTGCCACAATTCCGGCCCGATGTCCTGAAACCTTTCCCACCATTTCGCCAGCCAGCCTGCCTCAGTCATGCTTCACCTCCTCCCACTTCACGTCCGAGGCCAGCCGGCCGGATTTGGTCCTGCCTTCCATAAACGCCTGCCCGGGAGCCTGGTCGTGCTGGCGCTCGGTGGCGCCGCTGCCGTCCAGGACCGACCAGTACAATTTCTTTTCATCCAGATATTTGGCGACCTGTTCGAACTGATTCGGCTGGACGTTGATTATCAAGATACCCAGGACGTCATCCAGATAACGGTCGAGTTTGCCGCCGACGATGGAGAAATCCATCTGCAGGTCCCGGGCCATGCGGGTAATCACCGCGTTCTGGGAAATCTGCCGGGGGAAGAACAGGCGGATATTCACTCCGCCCGGGACCAGGGTATACTCCTCTTCAATCAGCTTTTTCAAATCGTCGGGGGGCGACAGGAACAGGTTCTCGGTCGCGCCCAAAGCTTGGGTGACCCCGCCGTCCAGCAGCAGCATGCGGTGGCAGAGCCGCTTCACCACTTCCATCTGATGCGTGACCACAATCATGGTGATGCCGAGGCGGTGGTTGATGTTTTCCAATAATTCGAGAATGGAGGTGGTGGTCTTGGGGTCGAGGGCGGAGGTGGCTTCGTCGCAGAGGAGTATTTGCGGGCCCAGGGCCAGGGCCCGGGCAATCCCGACCCGTTGTTTTTGTCCGCCGGAGAGGGTTTGCACCCGGGCGTGCCGCTTCTCCCGCAGGTCCACCATGTCGAGGAGTTCCATGACCCGGGGTTCGATGTCCCGTTCCGGCGTTTTCCAGACTCTCAGGGGGAAGGAGATATTGTCGTAGACGTTTTTTCTGGCCATCAGGTTGAAGGTCTGGAAAATCATCCCCATGTTGCGGCGGAGTTCCAGGAGTTCGGGCTGGCTCAGGTCCTTGACTTCCTGGCCCATCACCTTGACGCTGCCGGCCTGGTAGGATTCAAGGCCGTTCAGGCAGCGGAGCAGGGTCGACTTGCCCGCGCCCGAGTGTCCGACGATGCCGAAGACTTCGCCTTTCACCACCGACATGTTGATGCGATTCAATATTTGGCTGGCGCCGTAGTTTTTTTGCAGATTGGTGATTTTTATCATGGGTTCCTGACTTGGTGGAAAAGTGCTTCGCCATGTTCGGGCGGAGTCTGGTGAAAAGACGTTATGCCCCAATTCTAGTTTATTAACCGGCTGGTGGGCGGCAAGGAAAAACTCGCCCCTGGCATTTCGGCTTGTTGCTGGCCAGGGGTTAAAGTATATTGGGTTGGGTTTGAATTGTTTTTTTGCCCAAACTTGACAGCGTCGGATTTCACGAAGGGATGAAGAAGCCATGGCTTATCAAGGCGAGGTAATCAAAATCGAGCTGCGGGAAAACGGCGTGGCGGTGGTAAAGCTGGACAATCCGCCCCTCAACGTGGTGACGGTCAAGTTGGCGCATGAGCTTTACGAGGCCATGACCGCTTTGGAGCAGGACGCCGCGGTTCGGGTGGCGGTATTCACCGGCGGCGGCCACAAGGCGTTTTCGGCCGGTTCGGACGTGAGGGAATTCCCCGAGGTTTGGGATGCGGTGGTTGAGCGTAAGTTGCGGCGCGAGAACGAAGCTTTCAACAGTATCGAATACTTCAGTCGGCCAACTATTGCGGCGATGGAGGGAACGGCGTGCGGGGGCGGTTTGGAGTTGGCGATGGCTTGTGACCTGCGTATTTTATCTGAGAAGGGGAAGGTGGGGTTGCCAGAAATCAACCTGGGGATTTTTCCGGCTTCGGGGGGGCTGTTTCGTTTGCCCAAGTTGGTGGGTATGGCGCGGGCATTGGAACTGATGTATTTGGGGGAGTTGCTTTCGGCGGAGGAGTGTTTTCGGATTGGTCTGGTGAACAAGTTGGTCCCGGCGGGGGAGGCATTGGCGTCGGCTTTGGGGCTGGCGGAGAAGATAGCGGCGAAGCCGATGGAGCCGCTCCGGCGGAT
>JAVBTZ010000076.1:0-16982 GCA_031555915.1 Planctomycetota bacterium | reverse complement strand
TGTGGGAACCGCCTCCACAACAGTCGTGTGATCAAAAGGTTGCATGGTAAAGGGAATTCCCGGCGGTTTTTCGCCAGCGCCCCTTGGGTCGCCGATAACCCTAACTTCATGCGGCATTTGCGGATGCGGTTCCCGCAAATGTCGCGTTGTAGAGCTAATCGACACGCTAAAATTTTGCCGCGGTTGACTCGCGGGGATACTCGTTTATAATACTCGAATCATTGTTGCAGCCAATGCCCAATTTACGTCAAGAAAAAAGCGCCCCGATCGGCGCCCACGCCTGTCTTTTCTTATGATTTTTTCTTATGAACGGGAGAATGATATGAAAGCGAAATGCCTGGTCCTGGCGCTTGCCTTTGCCGTCGCCTTGTCCCTGGTCCTGCCCGCCGTCGCCGCCGCCGGCGAAAAAATCATCGTCTACACCTCGATGAAGGAATCCCTCATCGGCGGCATTCGCGCCGGCTTCATCAAGAAACATCCCGAAGTCGCCATGGACTACCAATCCGCCGGCGCCGGCAAACTCATGGCGAAAATCGCCGCCGAACGCGAATCCGGCAAAATCCTCGCCGACGTCATCTGGACCAGCGAAGTGCCGGATTTCTTCAAAATGCGCGCCGAAGGCATTCTGGAAAAATATCAGCCGAAGGAAATCGCCTCGCTTCTGAATCCGTTCGGTAGCGACTACGACGCCTCCTTCACCGCCGCCCGCCTCGGCACCCTCGGCATCGCCTATAATTCGAAACGCATCAAAAATCCGCCCGCCAGCTGGGCCGACCTCACCAAAAAAGAATTCAACGACGCCTTCGGCATCGCCAATCCCGCCCTCTCCGGCACCTCCTACATGTCCGTCGCCCTCCTGGTCAAGCAGTTCGGCTGGGAATATTTCGAGGAACTCCGCAAAAACCGCGCCCGCATCGGCAAAGGTTCCGGCGAAGTCATCGACGACACCGCCTCGGGTGAACTCTACGGCTGCCTCGCCGTCGACTACATCACGAACGACAAAATCAGTAAAGGCGCCCCCCTCGCCCTCGCCTATCCCCCGGAAATGCTGGTCGTCCCCAGTCCCGTCGCCATTTTCAAAGGCACGCAAAACCTCTCCGGCGCCCAAAAGTTCGTCGACTATCTCCTGTCCGCCGAAGCCCAAGCCCTGATCGCCGCCGAAGGCACCCTGCCCGTCCGCGCCGACGTTCAGGTTCCGGCCAAGTTCAACCTGCCGAAAGCCACCGACGCCATCCAGCGCGGCATCAAAATCAACTACCAGGACATCATCGCCGACAAGGAAGCGATTGTGAAACGCTTCACCGACACCTTGCAGGGCAAGAAATAATGGCCACCATTCAAGTCTCCGGCCTGGCCAAAGCCTACGGCAAGCACACCGTGCACCAGGGTCTCGACCTGACAATCGAGGACGGCGAATGCTTCACCCTGCTGGGGCCCTCGGGCTGCGGCAAAACCGTCCTGTTGCGGCTGATCGCCGGCTTCGAATCCCCCGACGCCGGCACCATCCGCATCGGCAACCGGCTGGTCTCCGACCCCGCCGCGGGCGTCAACGTCCCCCCCGACGCCCGCGACCTGGGGGTGGTGTTCCAGGACTACGCCGTCTGGCCGCACCTGACCGTATACCAGAATGTCTCCTACCCCCTGAAAATCGCCGGCACGCCGGCGCCGGAACTGGAACGCCGCTGCCTGGACGCCATCGCCATGGTCAACCTGAACGGCCTGGAAAAACGCCTCCCCTCGGAACTGTCGGGGGGACAGCAGCAGCGGGTCGCGCTGGCCCGCGCCCTGGTGGCGAAGCCGACCCTGATGCTCCTTGACGAACCCTTGTCGAACCTGGACGCGAACCTCCGCGAAGAAATGCGCTTCGAAATCAAGGAACTCCAGAAGAAGCTCGGTATCACCGTCCTCTACGTCACCCACGACCAGGAAATCGCCCTGGCCATTTCCGACCGCATGGCCATCCTGGACCGGGCGGGGAAGGTCAGGCAAATCGGCACGCCGGTGGGAGTTTTCGAAAACCCGGCCGACAGTTTCGTCTTCGGCTTTTTGGGCCTGGCCAATTTTTTGCCGGTCAAAGCCGAAGCCGGGCGTTTTCTGGTCGCGAACGGCCGGCAGCCGATTCCCTGGAAAAACCCCGACGGCAACGCCTCGGAATGGACCGCCGGCTTCCGTCCCTCGGACGTCATCCTCGGTCGGCCGGGCCAGGCCGACAACCAGCATCTCACCGGAAACATCAAGCGTTCCAGTTTCCTCGGCGCCATGACCGACTACCTGATCGAAGTCGACGGGGCGAGCCTACGCACCGCCATTCCCACCCACGAAGCGTTGGCCAAGGACCTGATGTTCAAGGAAGGGGAGGTTTGCGCGCTGGCCTTCAGGGATCTGCACTGGTTCGAAAAGAAAAAGGAGGAGGCGAATGCCGGCAAACCTCAAGGATAAAAACCGCGGCTTCGGGGCGGCGCAACTGATCCTCCTCCTTTCCATCCTGATTCTGGTGGTGGTGGTGGCGGTGCCGGTCCTGCTGATTCTCTACAACGCCTTCTTCGGCGGCGGCCATTTCAACCTGAACGACGTGGTCAAGGTGCTGCGGGAGCGGGACACCTACGAGGCTCTCCTTAATTCCCTCATCATCGCCTGCGGCACCACCGTCGGCTCCACCGTGGTCGGCACCTTTTTCGCCTGGCTGGTGACCCGCACCGACATCCCCTACAAGCGCCTCATGAAAGGGATGTTCCTTATTCCCTTCATGCTGCCCTCCTTCATCGGCGCCCTGGCCTGGAAAATGCTCCTGTCCCCCCGGGCCGGCTACATCAACCGCCTGTGGATGGATGAACTCGGCTTCGAGGATCCCCTATTCAACATTTACAGCTACGCCGGCATAATGCTGGTCGAAGTGATGTACCTCTTCCCCTTCGTGTTCATCCAGGTCTGCGGCGCTTTGGAGCGGATGGACCCGACCCTGGAGGAGTCGGCCCGCATCTCGGGGGCCGGCCTCTTCACCATCACCCGGAAAATCACCATCCCCCTGGTGCTCCCGAGCATACTCTCCGGCGCCCTCCTCATCATGCTTTATTCCATGGCCCACTTCGGCACCGTGGCGGTTCTGGGTATCCCCAACGGCATCTTCAACATCCCCACCCTGATTTACCAGCGCATCCACGAGTCCGCCGGCAACTTCGCCTCCATTCGCACCGGCACGGTTCTCGCGACCGTTCTCGTCGTCACCGCCGCCTTCATCATTTGGCTCCAGAACAAAATCCAGGGGAAGGGCCGCTACCAGATTATCGCCGGAAAAAGCTTCCGGCCGATGGAACTGAAGCTCCGCGGCCTCAAGCTCCCCCTCATGATCCTGTGCTTCCTTTACATCGGCTTCACGATTGTCCTCCCCACCGTCATCATTTTCCTGGTTGGGGGCCTGAAAACTTACGGCCTCTCCTTCACGGCCGAGAACCTGTCCCTGGACAACTACAAGTTCATTCTCTTCGACTATCAGGTGACGCGGGACGCCATCTGGAATTCGGTCACTCTCGGTTTCGGCGCCGCCGTCATCACCATGTTCGCCGGCGTGATGATTTCCTACGTCATCGTCAAGATGCGGGTGCGGGGGAAGGGGATTCTCGAATTCCTCGGCATGCTGCCGTTTTCCGTGCCGGGTTCCGTAATCGCCCTCGGGGTCATTTTGGCTTGGTCGGGGAAGTACGGCATCAACCTCTACAATACCGTCTGGATAATCCTCGTCGCCTACATCGCCCGCTATATGGCTTTTTCCCTCAAAGCCAACTCCGCCGCCCTGGAACAGGTGCACGATTCCCTGGTCGAGGCGGCGCGGGCTTCCGGCGCGACCATGTGGCAGGCCCTTCGGGACATTGTCCTGCCTCTGGTCAAACCCGGCATGATTGCCTCGTTCTTCCTCATTTTCCTGCCGTCCCTCCGCGAACTCACGGTGTCGATTATGCTTTACGCCCCAACCACCCGCACCATCGGCGTGGCTATTTACACCCTCAACGAAGACGGCGAAACGGTGGTCTCGGCCGCCATGGCCGGGGTGGCTCTCATTATCATTGTGCTGGGGCAGCTCCTCATCAACCGTTTGACCCGCGGCAGTCAAAGGTAATCCCATGTCCTATGTCAAACTCTCCGGCGTAAGCAAACGCTTCGGACAGGTAACGGCGGTGAACAACCTGAATCTGGAAATCGAACGTGGCGAATGCTTCTCCATGCTCGGCCCCTCCGGCTGCGGCAAAACCACCACCCTCCGCATGGTCGCCGGCTTCGAGGACCTGGACGAAGGAGAAATCCACGTCGGGAATCGCCTCCTCTCCTCCAAAAAAACCGGCTACTACCTCCCGCCCGAAAAACGCGACTTCGGCATGGTCTTCCAAGCCTTCGCCATCTGGCCGCACCTCTCGGTGTACGAAAACGTCGCCTTCCCCCTGCGCCTCCGCAAACTCGCGGCCGGCGAAATCGACCGCCGCACCCGGGACGCCCTGGCCTCGACCAATCTTCTCTCCGTCGCCAGCGGCAAACCCGACGCCCTCTCCGGCGGCGGCAAACAGCGGGTCGCCCTGGCGCGGGCCCTGGCCATTAACCCGGACGTTATGCTCCTCGACGAACCTTTGTCCAGCCTCGACCCGCATCTCCGCGAGGAAATGCGTTTCGAAATCAAGGATTTGCAACGGAAATACGGTTTTTCCATCATTTACGTCACCCACGACCAAGCCGAAGCCATGGCCCTCTCGGACCGCCTCCTGGTCATGGATCACGGCGTCGTCCAGCAAATCGACACCCCCATTCGGGTCTACAACCAGCCCGCCAATAAATTCGTGTTCGGCTTCATCGGCCTGTCGAATTTCCTCTCCGTCCAGAAAACCTCCGCCGGGCTAACTACATCGGACGGCGCCGCCGTCCTCTCCTCCGACCTTCGCCCGCCGGCGGAACTGGCCGGCGGCGGCAAGCCGTTTCTCCTCGCCTCCCGGCCGTCCGAAATCAATTTCCAGGACGCCGCCAGTCTACGCGGGGTGATTAAGCGTAAATCGTTCCTCGGCGAAATCGTCGATTACCAAATCGCCGTCGGCAATCAGGAACTGCGGGTGCAAAAACTCCGCCACGACCCGGGCCCGGCGGCGGGGGAAACCTGCGGCTTGGAAATTCCTTTGCCGCACTGGTTTGCGGCTGACTGATCGCGCCACCTCATTGCCCTCCGACCCCCGAACCCCTGACGCCTGTCAGGGGTGCAGTTTTTTTGCCGGCATCCTTCGCGGGAAGCGATTTATTTTTTTGCAAAACTTCAGCTCCTAACACATTCCTAACCTTTTCATAATCATAGCCTCATTCATCCCGGTTATACATTTCCCCCATGTGAAAAGAGCCATAACTTGACAATCAGTAGTAACGGGGTCGTAGAATTCTTAACCAGGGAGCAAAACATGCCAAACATGCAGTGGAACCGGATGCGGAAAGGTATCGCCGCCTTGTTCTTGTCCGTCGTCGTGGCGATTCCGGCCGGCTCCGAAGTCAGCGGAGCCGCCGACGCCATCCCCGCCTATCAGCCGAAAGCCGGCGTCGCCGGCAGCGTCAATTCCGTCGGCTCCGATACCCTCAACAACCTCATGGCCTATTGGTCGGAGGCTTTCCGGAACATCTACCCCAACGTCACCATCCAAGTCGAAGGCAAGGGCTCCGCCACCGCGCCTCCCGCCCTCGCGAACGGCGCCGCGCAAATCGGCCCGATGTCACGCATGATGAAGGCTTCGGAAAGCGAGGATTTCGAAAAGGCGCGCGGCTTCAAGCCCACTCCCGTAGCGGTGGCGGTCGACTGCCTGGCCGTGTACGTAAACAAGGATAATCCCGTCGCCGGCCTGTCCCTCCCCGAAATCGACGCCATTTTCTCCTCCACGCGAAAACTTAACCACGACAACATCACGAAATGGGGGCAGCTGGGTCTCGGGGGAGACTGGGCCAACCTCAGTATCAGCATGTACGGCCGTAACGCCGCCTCCGGCACCTACGCCTTCTTCAAGGAAGAGGCGCTCGGCAAAGGCGACTACAAAAATACGGTCAAGGAACAACCCGGTTCCGCCGCGGTCGTGAACGGCATCGCCGGCGAACTTGCCGCCATCGGTTACTCCGGCATCGGTTACAAAACCTCGGAAGTGCGCGCGGTCCCCTTGGCGGAAAAGGACGGCGGCCCCTTCGTGCCCCCGACCTTCGACCATGCCCTGGACGGCACCTATCCCCTGGCCAGGCTCCTTTATGTTTATATCCCCAAGGACCCCAAAAAACCGCTCCCGCCAGCCACGGCCGAATTCCTCCGCTTTATTCTCTCCCAACAAGGGCAGGATTTGGTGGAACGGGACGGCTACGGCGCCCTGCCCCTCGACGTCCTGAACGAGCAGCTGGAACTGTTGGGCGATTAACCTCATGAAAACCGCCAAATTCGCCGACCTCGCCGCCAAATGGATCATCACCCTCGCCGGCCTCGCCGGCATCCTCGCCATGATCGCCATGCTGATCCTGATCGTCCGCGAAGCCGCCCCCTTGTTCTTCCCCGCCCGACAAGCCAAGATCGGGGCCGCCCGGCTCCCGGCCGACCTCCAACCACGGGAGGTCGCGGCGCTCGGGGTCGATTCGGACGTCAGGGGAACGACCCGGGTCGCGGAAATTCTCCTGCGGGACGGACGCTATGGTTATCTGCTAGAAAACGCGGCCGGAACCGGCCCCTTCAGCTTTTCGGCCCTGCCGGACGCTCCGGCGGACGCGGCGGTCGCCGCGGTGGATACGCGCGGCGGCGGCGCTTTCACCGTGCTTTGGAACAACGCTTCCGCCACCCTCTACAGCTTCCAGGTCGAATACCCGCAGGAAAATCCGGCTGCAGCCAGCGGCGTAAAACCGGCTAAAATTCCCCCCGCCGCAACCGCCCGGGTCACGCTGAAAAAAAACCTGGCCACGCAATTCGACCCCAACTTGGGCCAGCCGCTCTTCGCCATGCTCCGCGGGGAACCGGACAACAGCCGCAGCGTCGCCATCTATGCCGACGGAAACGTGCGGATTAGCGGCGTCCGCCCAGGTAAAGGTATCCGCCAACGCGGTAAAAGCCAAACCCTCGCCCAGTCCGCCCAGATCGCCCTGCACGGAAAACGCCTCACCGCCGCCGCCCTGAACGGCTCCGGCTCCCAACTCTATCTCGGCACCAGCGGCGGCGACCTCATCGGCTTGGACCTCTCCTCGGACACGGAGGGAAATCTTCCCGTCGCCGTCACCCCCGCCTACCGCGACCGCCGGGAAATCACCGCCCTGTCATTTCTAAGCGGCGATTACGCCATCGCGGTCGGCGACGCCGCCGGCGGGGTCGCCGTGTGGTTCCCCCGCCGCGAGGAAGGCGCTTTCCGCCTGCGGCGGTCGGTGGCCTGGCCCGGGGGCGACGGCGAAATCCGCGCTTTCGCCCCGTCGGGGCGGAGCCGTTGCTTCTTTGCCCTGGCCCAGGACAGCGCAGTGAAAATGTTCCATTCCACCACCGGTAAGGAACTCCTGTCCTTCGGCGGACCGGCCCAGCCGCCGGTGCGGGCCATGGCCATGAACGAACGCGCCGACCTCCTGTTGACGCTCCAGAACGACGGCGGCCTGGTCTTCCGCCAAGTGACCGCGCCTTATCCCGAAGCCGGCTGGAGCGGTTTCTTCCGGCGCCTATTGTACGAAGGCTACGAAAAGGCCGCCTTCATCTGGCAGTCCACCGGAGACGACGCCAGCGAACCCAAGCTGTCCCTGGTGCCGCTCATCTTCGGCAGCTTCAAGGGGGCGGTTTACGCCCTCCTCTTCGCGACCCCTTTGGCGCTGGCTGCCGCCTTGTACCTCTCGCAGTTCGCGCCGCCGGCCTGGCGGCCCCGCTTGAAACCGGCGGTGGAAATGCTGGCGGCGGCGCCGTCCGTGGTGATCGGCTTCCTGGCGGCCTTGTGGCTGGCGCCCTTACTGGAAAAGCATCTCGGCTTTCTGTCGCAACACTTCGCCTATGACCAAAGGAATTCCCTGGTCATCGCCGTCGCCATGGGCTTCGCGGTGATTCCCACCGTTTTCTCACTGGCCGACGACGCCCTCGCGGCGGTTCCCCCCTCCCTCTCCGCCGCCTCCCTGGCTCTCGGCGCCACCAAATGGCAGACGGTGTGCCGGGTGGTTATCCCCAGCGCCAGCCCGGGCATCTTCACCGCCGTCATGCTCGGGTTCGGCCGGGCGGTCGGCGAGACGATGATTGTCCTCATGGCGGCCGGAAACACGCCGATTATCAGCCTCAGCCCCTTCAACGGCATGCGCACCCTTTCGGCCAACATCGCGGTGGAAATGCCGGAGGCGCCAGTTGGGGGAACGTTGTACCGGACGCTTTTCCTGTGCGCCTTGATACTGTTCCTTATCACCCTGGTCGTGAACACGGCGGCGGAAATTTTCCGCCAGCGCCTCCGCCGCCGCTATGGAAGACTGTAAGGCAAAACTGGCAGAGGAAGGCCGCGACATGCGGGACCGGCGAAAAACGCACTCAGACAGGGCGGATGGGAAGTTCTGGATTGTCCTGTCCGGACTGGCACTCCTCCTTATCCTGGCGCTGGCGGGGGTATTGGCATTATTAATCGTCGGCAACAGTTTGCGGGCTTTGTGGCCGCACCGGCTGGCCCTGGTGCAAACCAAGGCCGGCGACAAATTTTTGGGACTCCTTAATAACCGGGAAACGGCGCCGGACGGTCTCGGGAGATCCCAGTACAAGGTCGGGAACCGCGACTTGCATGGCGGCCAGGATTTCCGCTGGGTGGCGGACACGGAGGTGGCCGCTGTCACTTATCCCGCCGAAGCGGCTCTGGTTCAACGCCGGGAAAACGGCGTTTTTCTTGGCTTTTTGGCGATTTCCCGGGATACCGGACGTGGAGTCGGCCCCGGTTCCCTTCCTGCCGAGGACGCTTTCCAGGAGCGCCTGACAAAGTATGGGGAAGACTGGCGGCGGGAGGCGGAGCCGCTACAGGGCGAATTGTCCAAACTTGCGAACGCCTGGCAGGACGCGCATTACGCCTTCTTGAAGGCCGATTACCAGGCGGAACAGGCGGCCCATCCCGACGCCAGGCAGGAATGGGCAAAGCGGCGGCAGGACAGCCGGCAGCTTGAGGAACGGCTCAAGTCCGAATCGGCAAAACGCCTGACCGCCTTTGGTCGCATTAAAAACCGCTTCGCGGCCGAGCAGGAGAAATTCGTCACCGCGGAGGGGAAGGACGTATCCCTCCCCCTCTCGGAAATCGTTTCCGCCATTTGGCCGAACCGCATGCATTTCACGGCCAAACTCCGGCAGTTCGCCCTGAACTTCTGGGATCTCCTCACCCAGAATCCCCGCGAAGCCAACAGCGAAGGCGGCCTCTATCCAGCCCTGTTCGGCACCATCCTGTTGGTGTTCATCATGGCCATTTCCGCCTTTCCCCTGGGCGTTGCGGCCGGCGTCTACCTGCGGGAGTACGCCCGGGACGGCTTTTTGTCCCGGTCGGCCCGGGTGGCGGTGAACAATCTGGCCGGAGTCCCCTCCATCGTTTACGGCATTTTCGGGCTGGGCTTTTTTATATATGGCTGCGGGAGCCTGCTGGACGAGGCGCTGTTTCCGGAACGGGTCGCGGCCGGCATCAACACTTTCGGCGGCGGCGGGATTCTCTGGTCCAGCCTGACCCTGGGCCTCCTGACCCTACCCGTGGTGATCGTGGCGACGGAGGAAGCGCTGGCGACGGTTCCCTCGGAGGTGCGCCAGGGCTCCCTCGCCTTGGGGGCGACCAAATTCCAGACCTTGTGCCGGGTGGTGATCCCGATGGCGAGCCCGGGGATTCTCACCGGTTTCATTTTGGCGATGGCGCGGGCGGCCGGGGACGTCGCGCCCCTGATGCTGACGGGAGTAGTAAAATCGGCCCCGGGCCTGGCCCTGGACGGCCAGTGGCCGTACCTGCACCTCGAACGGAAATTCATGCATCTCGGCTTTCACATTTACGACATGGCTTTTCAATCGCCGAACGTCGAGGCTTCCATGCCGCTGGTTTATTTGACCGCCCTGGTGCTGCTGGGTTTGGTGTTTCTCCTCAACCTGACGGCGATTGCGCTGCGTAAGCGTATGCGCGACCGCTATGCCCTGCGAGGATTTTAGCATGTCGTCGGTTCTCGATCCGCAAACGACCATCGTGGAAGCGCAGAAAATGAACTTCCATTACGGCGAAAAACAGGCGCTTTTCGACATCGATCTGCGGATCGGCCGCGGCCTTGCCACCGCGTTCATCGGTCCCTCCGGCTGCGGCAAATCGACTTTCCTCCGTTGCCTGAACCGCATGAACGACCTGGTGGAAGGGGCGAGGGTCAGCGGCAAACTCACCCTGGACGGCGAGGACGTGAATTCGCCGAACCTGGACGTGATCCTTCTCCGCCGGCGGGTGGGGATGGTGTTCCAGAAGCCGAATCCCTTCCCTAAAAGCATTTTTGAAAACGTCGTCTATGGCCTTCGTATCGCCGGGGTCGGGAACCGCGAGGAACTCGCGGCCGCCTGCGAGAACAGCCTCCGCCGGGCCGCCCTCTGGGACGAGGTCAAGGACCGCCTGAAGGAATCGGCCCTGGGACTCTCGGGGGGGCAACACCAGCGGCTGTGCATCGCCCGGGCCATTGCCGTGAAGCCGGAGATCATCCTCATGGACGAGCCCTGTTCCGCCCTGGACCCCCGGTCCACCACGAAAATCGAGGAACTGATCAGCGAACTCAAGGGGGACTACACCATCGTCATCGTCACGCACAACATGCAGCAGGCGGCGCGGGTGTCGGACCGGACCGCCTTCTTCTACGAGGGAAGGCTTATGGAGGAAGGGGAGACGCGGATGCTTTTCACTTCCCCGGTACGTAAGGAAACGGAAGATTATTTGACCGGGAGGTTCGGCTGATGTCTATTCACTTGCACCGGGAAATGGAACGGCTTAACCGCCTGGCCCTGGAGATGAGCGCGCATGTGGAACAGAACGTGCGGGACGCGGGACGGGCGTTTCTGGAACGGGATACGGAACTGGCGCGGAAGGTCATCGACGCCGACCGGTTCATCGACCAAATGGAAATCGAACTGTCGGAGAACTGCCTGAAGACCCTGGCCCTCTATCAGCCGGTGGCGGGGGATCTCCGCTTCATTTTTTCCCTCGCGAAAATTTCCGGCATTCTTGAACGTATCGGGGACCTCGCCGAGAACCTGGCCCGGAAAGGCCGTTCCCTCGCCAAAATGGAGCCGGTCGCCATGCCGGCGGAACTGGCCCAGATGCTGGAACTGGCCCGCAGCATGCTCAAGGACGCCATGGACAGCCGAATCGACTCCGACGCCCCGAAGGCGAAGGCGGTCATCCTTTTCGACAACGAGGTCGATGCCAGGAAACGCCTGGTCCGTAAAGCCGCCGAAGAGGCGATTATGGCCAATCCCCATGCTTGCCCCCAATGGATGGTGGTGGTGGCGGGATCACGGAATATCGAGAGGATGGCCGACCTGGCGGCGAATATTTCGGCGGAGGTGGTGTATTCCGTCGAGGGCAAGATGATTCGCCACGGCTTCCAATCCGATTCGCTGCGAACACTCAACCGGGAGCAACCGCATGAAGACGGATGAAATCGGCATCCTTGTGGTCGAGGACGAAGCCGACATCAGGACGCTTTTGACGTTTCAATTGACGAAGGAAGGTTACCGCACCTTCGAGGCGGCGGATGGCGAAACGGGACTCCGCATCCTCAAGGAGAAGCGGCCGCAATTGATGGTTCTCGACTTGATGCTCCCGGGTATGGACGGGATGGCGGTATGCCGGAAAGCCCGCGCCAATCCCGCGACCAGTTCGACCCTGATCCTCATGTTGACGGCCCGCAGTCAGGACGAGGACATGGTGTCGGGTTTGGAGGCGGGGGCGGACGATTATGTGGCGAAGCCGTTTTCGAACCGGGTGCTCCTGGCCCGGGTGCGGTCGCTTCTACGCCGGGGCCGGCTTTTGGAGGAATCGGAACGCGAAGACGGCGAGATGACCGTGGCGGGAATCACCCTTAAACCGGAGACGCGCGAAGTCAGGGTGGGGGGTGAAAAAGTGGAATTGACGGCGGGCGAATTCAAGATGCTCAGGGTGATGATGCGTCGGCCGGGGGTGGTGTTCACACGGGGACAACTTTTGGATTTGGTCAGGGGGAACTTACACGCGGTGACGGAACGGGCGGTGGACGTGCAGGTGGCGGGGCTCCGCAAGAAACTGGGAGCGGCCGGCGAACGCATCGAGACCGTGCGCGGAGCCGGCTACCGGATAATCGACGAGAGGTGAACCATGGGCGGACACAGACTGTTTGGCTTGATTCTGGCGGCGCTGCTGCTGTGCGGGGCGGCGGCGATGCTCCCGATGGCCCTCACCGGCGCGGAGGCGCTCAGATCCTCCTACCGCGAGTACGCGATAAAGGATATGACGGCGAACGTGAACCTGACCTCCCTCCTGATTTCCAACTTGGAGGACAGCCGCGCGGCGGCGCGGCGGCGTGACGGAAACGACCGGCCGGCCGGCGCGGCCGAAGATGAAACGGAACTGCGGGATTTGGTGGCCAAGGCCGGCGCCGCGAGTTTAACCAGGTATACGGTGGTCGCGAAGGACGGGCTGGTGATCGCCGACTCCAACGAGAACGCCGACCGCATGGAAAACCACGCGAACCGGCCGGAAATCCGCAAGGCCATAACCGGCGATACCGGGGTTGACATCCGCAGCAGTCCCACCTTCGGGTCGGACTGGATTTACGTGGCGGTGCCCCTTTCCGGGGACCGGGTCCTGCGGGCGTCGGCGGCGTTGGACGAAGTTGATTTGGGACTGGCCGAATGGTGGCGTCGGGTGCTGATTGGCCTCGGGGTGTCCCTGGTTTTGCTGACTCTCCTGGCGTATGCGGCGGCGCGGGTGTTGTCGGGTCCGCTGGAACGGGCGGCGGAGGTGGCGAGGTGTTATGCCGCGGGCGATTTCAGCCGGCGGCCGCCGGCGCAGGGTTCGGCGGAGATGCGGGGGTTGTCGGCGTCACTAGGCAAAATGGCGGCGCAATTGGACGAGCGTTTCCAGACGATTCAAAAACAGAAGGAGGAGATGCGGGCGGTATTCGAGAATATGTCCGAGGGGGTGCTGGCGGTTGACGCCGAGGGGCGGATGCTACTTAACAATCAGGCGGCGGAGCGGATGCTGTCCTTGCCGGAACAGTCACGGGGACAGGCGATCGAGAAGGCGGCGCGGCATCCGGAGTTGCTCCGGCTGGTGCGTGAGGCGGCGGGCCGGGATGAACCGGTCGAGGGGGAAATCCGCCTGACCTCCCAGGACGCGGGCGAGGTCAGGGCCGAAGTGCACGCGGTGGCGATGCGGGATGCCGGAGGGAAACGGGAGGGGGTCTTGGCGGTGATGCGGGATGTCACGCGGGTGCGGGAGTTGGAGGCGGTTCGCCGCGATTTCATCGCCAATGTGTCGCACGAACTCCGCACGCCGGTGACCACCATCCAAAGCAGCCTGGAGACGCTCCGCGAAGAAAAAGTTTGCCGGGGAGACAGCGAACGGTTCTTGCAGATGGCTATCCGCAACACCCACCGCTTGGGTACGATCATCAGCAATCTGCTCCTGTTGGCCGGCATGGAAAGCGGCCAGAACCAACAGCTGGGGAAGCGGGTGGCGGCGCCGGTGCGTCCGGTTCTCGACGAGGCGGTGCAGGCGACGCACGAAGCGGCGGCGGCGAGGCGGGCGGAAATACGGGTGGTTTCGGCCGATGGGCTTACCGCATTCATGACCCCGCAGTTGGTGGTGCAGGCGGTGGCGAATCTGCTCGACAACGCGGTCAAATACGGCCCGGAGGGCGGGACGATTATCTTATCGGCCGGGGAGGCGGGGGACGAAGCGGTGATTTCCGTGGCCGATAACGGCCCGGGGATTCCGCCGCGGTTTCAGTCGCGGGTGTTTGAACGCTTTTACCGGACGGAAGGCCGGGCCCTGCTGAAGGAGGGTTCCGGCTTGGGTTTGGCATTGGTCAAACATATTGCCATGTCGCAGGGGGGGCGGGCGACGTTGGAGAGTGAGATTGGGCATGGGAGTGTGTTCAGGTTGTTTTTGCCGCGTTCGTTGGGGGAGTGAGGGGGAGAAGCTGCGGCGTAGCTATACCGGTATTTTTCCGCTCGCCCCTCCCCAACCCGCAAAAAAGCCGCAACCTTTTCCGGTCGCGGCTTTCTTCATCATATTCCAAAATACCCGCCCCGCTAGCTACTTGCCAATCTTGCTGCCCGACACCTTGGCGTAATACTTCGCCAAAGCCGAGTGATCGTCCTGACCGCAACCGTCGGCGTGAAGCGTCTGCATCATCTCCATCAGTTGCGCCGTGAGGGGAAGCGGCGACCCGACCCCGTGGCCGGTGTCCAAGGCGTTATTCAAATCCTTGATGTGTAGATCGATTTTGAAGCCCGGCTTGAAGTTGCCGTCGATCATCATCGGCGCCTTGGCGTTCATCACCGTCGACCCGGCCAGGCCGCCTTTGATGGCGTCAAACACCAACTGCGGATCCACTCCGGCCTTTTTCGCCAAAGTGAGGGCTTCCGCCAAGGCTGCGATGTTCACGGCGACGACGACCTGATTCGCCAGCTTGGTGGTGTTGCCGGCCCCGATGCTGCCGCAATAGACGGCGCTGGCGCCCATCTTCAGGAGAATGTTGTCCTTCACCTTTTCAAACACCGCCTTGTCGCCGCCGACCATGATGGACATGGTGCCGTCGATGGCTTTCGGTTCGCCGCCGGAAACGGGGGCGTCGATCATCTTGACTCCCTTGGCGGCGCAAGCCTTCTCGATTTCCTGCGAAGCCAGGGGAGCGATGGAGGACATGTCGATCAGGATGGTGCCGGCGGCGGCGCCGTCGAGAACGCCGTCCTGGCCCATTACCGCGTCCTTGACGTGGGGCGAGTTCGGCAGCATGGTGATGACGACTTCCTTCCCCTGCGCCGCTTCCTTGGAGGAAGCGGCCGCCTTGGCGCCGTAACCGACGCAAATGTCGATACCTTCCTTGAAGCGATCGTAGACGGTGATGTCGTGGCCGGCCTTGAGCAAATTCTTAACCATGGGTTTCCCCATAATCCCCAAACCAATAAAACCGATTTTCATGCTGCTCCTCCTGTTCTGTTTTATCTATCGTGATTAGCGTGGCCTTTGCATTATCCAACGCCTGAATTCTTCGCGGCCCGACCGACGACTGCTTGCACCGGCGGCTTGAACGAGTATACCTCGCCGCAGAAACTTAGTCCACTGGGATCAAGCGGCGGGAGGCGGCGATTGCCTCCCCCTTGCCCGCGGCTTGAACCCGCGCAAGCGTAACGCATTCCCCAAAACCGAAACGGAACTCAACGACATCGCCCCCGCCGCCAACATCGGATTCAACAACGGCCCCCCAAACAAATACAACAACCCCGCCGCCACCGGTATCCCCAGGGTATTGTACAAAAACGCCCAAAACAAATTTTCCTTGATGTTTCGAATCGTCGCCCGGGACAACTCCACCGCCGTCGCCACATCCATGAGATCGTTATGCATCAACACCACATCCGCCGACTCCACCGCCACGTCCGCCCCCGCCCCAATCGCCATTCCCACATCCGCCTGCGCCAACGCCGGCGCGTCGTTCAAACCGTCCCCCACCATCGCCACCCGCTTCCCCTCGCCCTGCAGCCGCTTCACCTCCGCCGCCTTGTCCCCCGGCAGAACCTCCGCCAATACCCGCTCTATCCCCGCCGCCCGGGCAATCGACCTGGCCGTCCGAACGTTGTCGCCGGTAAGCATCGCCACCTCCAGCCCCAAGTCCCGCAAGGCGGAAACCGCCTCCCGACTGCTTTTCTTCATCACATCCGCCACCGCCAGCAACCCCGCGTACTTACCGTCCACGGTGGCGAACATCACCGTCTTCCCCTCTTCTTCCAGGACCTCAGCCCGCCGGGATATTTCCTTAACCATCCCCTCGCCCAGCGCCTGTTCCGCCAGAAGCCTCCGGTTCCCCACCCGCACCGTTCCCAGCGAACCCGCCGCTTCGATTCCCCGCCCGGGGAGCGCCAGGTAACGCTCCATCGCCGCCGGCGTTAAGCCCCTCGCCTCCGCGCCGGCGACTATCGCCTTACCCAAGGGATGCTCCGAACCCATTTCCCCGCCGGCGGCCAGGGTGAGAAGCCGCTCCTCCATAAATCCTTCGGCCGGGACCACGTCGGTCAACTCCGGTTTACCTTCGGTGATGGTGCCGGTCTTATCGAGAATAACCGCCTTGAGCCCGCTGGAGCGCTCCAGGGCGTCGCCGCTTTTGTAGAGAATGCCCTGCTCCGCCCCCCGGCCGGTCCCGACCATAATCGCCGTCGGCGTTGCCAACCCCAAGGCGCAGGGACAGGCGATAATCAATACCGAAATGAAAATGGACAAGGCAAAAGCGAAATCCCCCTTCCCTATCCACCAAGCCAGTCCGGCCACGAAAGCTATCCCGATAACCGCCGGAACAAAATAACCCGCCACCACGTCGGCCAAACGTTCAATCGGCGCCTTGGCGTTTTGGGCGTCCTCGACCAGCTTGACGATTTGCGCCAACATGGTGTCGGCGCCGACTTTTTCGGCCCGGAAACGAATCACCCCGTTTTTATTGATGGACGCCCCCACCACCTTCGACCCGGGCTCCTTGTCGACCGGCATGCTTTCCCCGGTGACGATGGCCTCGTCCACCGCGCTTTCGCCCCACACGACCGTGCCGTCCACGGGAATTTTGCCGCCCGGCCGCACCACCACTTCGTCCCCGACCGCCACCTCCTCCACGGGAATTTCCACCTCCACGCCATTACGCAGGACGCCGGCGGTTTTCGGCGCCAGGGCGAGAAGTTTCTTGATGGCGGCGGAGGTCTTCCCTTTGGCCGTCGCCTCCAGGGTTTTCCCCAGGAGAATCAGGGCGATGATGAC
>JAVBTZ010000171.1:0-14891 GCA_031555915.1 Planctomycetota bacterium | reverse complement strand
TAGCAATGGTCCAGCCCCCTGGATTCCGGCTAAAACGCCCGTTTAAACCCCGGTTGGATGTATAGACGCCGGAATGACGCGTGGGGAGGGGTGCGGCGTAACAGCATGCGGAGTTGCGTAACAAAGTTGAGATGCGCCCCTTGCTCCGCGGAGAGCATTACTTCCAATTATGGTTTTATAGCCTTGTTCACACCCCAGAAAAGAAAAATTCTGCTGCCAAGGGACAAAATATGCTGCTGCCGCCCATGCCAAAAAAAATCCCCGCCGTCGTCGCCATCCCGCCCCTGGCCGAACCGCCGGATTTCATCCTGTCCGTACCCGCTTCGAAATCCCTGGCCAACCGGGCCCTGCTCCTGGCCGGAATCGCCGACGGGGTCAGCACCATTCACGGCCTGCCCCCAGGGGACGACTCCCGCGCCGCCTTGGCGGTACTGGAAAACCTGGGCGTCAAGCTGGAAAAAACCGCCGCCGACTCCTTGCAAATCCACGGTCTCGCCCATAACCTGTCCGGACGTTCCGGCATGTTGGCGATTGGTTCGGCCGGGACGGTCGGGCGCTTTCTGCCGGGGCTCCTGGCTGGTGCCGACGCCGGCGGCTGGATCCTCACCGCCTCGGATCAGCTGGCCAACCGCCCGCTGGCGCCCCTAATAGACGCGCTCCGCCGCTGGGGCGGCGACCTGAATTTCCTCGAAGCCGGCCGCTCCTTCCCCCTGATGGTGCGGGGGGCGGGGCTGTCCGGCGGCTTTACGGAAATTTCCGCCCGGGATTCCAGCCAATTCGCCAGCGGCCTCCTGCTCGCGGCGCCCTATTGCCGCCGGGACGCCGTCCTCCGCATAACCGGCCTCGACCCCGATGAACGTTACGTTGACGCCACACTGGCGGTTATGCGGGCTTTCGGCGTAGCCGAAATTAAAACGGCGGCGATCGCGGATGCCGTCCTCGATGTCGTCGTACCGGCGGGGCAATGCTACCGCGCCGCCGACTATCGCGTGGAAGCGGATCTGAACGCCGCCCTGGTGTTCCTTTTCCTCCCCCTCATGGCCGGCGGTCGCGCCGGCGTCGCCAATATTTCCTTGGACTGCAAGCAACCCGGCAGCCAGTTATTCCGGGTCATTGAACAAATGGGCGGCGTGTTAAGCGCCAATCCGAACGGACCGGGCCTCGCCGTCAGCCGGGATTTGGCGGCGCAAAAAACTTTGCGGGGCGGCTTTAGCCTCGACATGCGGGCCATGGCCGAAAACGCCATCCTCATGGCGGTCGCGGCCGCTTTTGCCGACGCTCCCGTCACCCTGACGAACCTCGCCCACATCCGCCATCACGAAACCGACCGCCTGCTGGCCTTGTCCGAACTGCTGGGCGAGGTCGGCATTGCCAACGAGACTGGCCCCGATTGGCTTCGCGTTCATCCCACTCCCAAGGCGGGGATCAAGAACGTCACGCTTGATGCGCGGGGGGATCACCGGTTGGTTATGGCTTTCACTCTTTTGGGTTTGGCTGCCAATGGGATGACTATACGGGATGCCGAGGCGGTGACGAAGACTTTTCCCGGCTTTTTCGAGGTAGTGGATAAAAAGGTGGTAAAAGGCGGTTAATAAAATCCAGCCTGCGGCTGGTTGCGGGGTTCCAAAGGGGGCGCAACCAGCCCCCTTGTTGAAATGCGGTTATGTTTTAATGTAATTAAAACGACCTCGCTTAGGAGCCAGCGAAGCGGCGCTCCGAGGGGTCAAAAAAGGAAGGGTGTCTCATAAAAATAAACCCCTCGCCAAGTAGGGTTGGGCTTTTGCCTACTTTATTGGCGGTTTTATCAGTAGGTGATTCCCTTCCTTTTTTGACCTGTCGGAGCGCCGCTTCGCTGGCTCCTAAGCGAGGTTGTTTTAATTGCATTAAAACATAACCGCATTTCGACAGGGGGGCTGGTTGCGCCCCCCTAGAACCCCCGCAACCAGCCGCAGGCTGGATTTTATTAACCGCCTTTTTAACCGCCCTTTTTTACCGCTATTACCGCCCCTCAAAGAATCTTACGTATATCCAAACGCAACTCCTCCAACATCTGCCGACGCTCCGCCTCCGACTTCGCCGGCACCTCAAAAAACATACGGTGAAGAATAATGTCAAACCCAACAAAAGCATAAACCGCCTGGTCATTCAACTTAATAATGGCGTTCTTGAAACCAGTCGCCTCATAACTGGGACCCTCAGCCCCACCAGCAGTATTGATGAGAATCGCCTTCTTCCCAGCCAAAAGCGGCTTGACCCCCCTGGAATCATGCCCATAAGCAAAACCGTAAGAAAAAACCCGGTCAATCCAACCCTTGAGAATGGCAGGCATGGCAAACCACCAAAGAGGATGAATGTAAACGACCACGTTGGCAGCACTGACCTCGTCCTGCATTTTTTGGATGTCACTCGGGGTTTTCCCCCGGTTGAATTCTTCCATGTCGTGGTCTGAAAGCACAGGATTGAATTTCATGGCATATAAATCCAACACACTCACCACATGACCTTTGGCCTTGGCTTCATCCAGCACCGCTTCCAGAATGCTGCGGTTGAAGGACTTGGGGCTGGGATGGGCGTAAACGGCGAGTATGCGCATGAAAATCCTCACTTCAGACAAAGTGGCGACGAAATCTCGGCAAACGGTTAAGGAAAACCGCGATAAGGTCGATGAATTTCGATATAAGTTGGTTTGAGTTGATTATACCCCAGGCCGATTATAATTGCCGGTAGTGGGAATGCAAAACAAAAGCGCGGACTTTTCCTGCCAGCCGCAATTATTTGTGGTTGAATTATACCGGGGGCGATCGTCTTTCCGCTTGCATTTATTTTCGGGGTCTGGTAGGATTCGCGGTATCGCTGCGCCCGGCTAGGTCGGGCGCGATTTGGTTTTGACTGCAATTTACTGTGGATTATCCCAGGGTGTAGCGTGGCATTTCAGGTTTATACTCTTAAATTTGTCATAGTTAACCGTTGGCGTCACCAGTCAGGAGCGCTCCATGAATCCCATTATCCAAGAACTCGAACAAGAATTTTCCAAAAAGAACATCGATGACTTCCGCGTCGGCGACACGGTTGACGTCCACGTGCGCATTATCGAAGGCGAAAAGGAACGCATCCAGATTTTCAACGGCGTGGTGATCGCCAGGAATAAAGGCGGCATCAACGAAAACTTCACCGTCCGCCGTTTGGTGGCAGGGGAAGGGGTCGAACGCGTATTCCCCCTTCACGCACCCCGGGTTGAGAAGGTCGAGGTGAAGCGCCGCGGCCGGACCAAACGCGCCAAACTTTATTTCCTCCGCGAACGGGTCGGCAAGGCCACCCGCCTGAAAGAGGAAACACGTCCTTCGCGGGCGCTCGCCAAAGAAAAGAAGGCGGATAAATAACCGCGTTTTCATCCTGCTTCTTCCTTATGAAAAAGGGTGATTGTGCCTAGGCTATGGTCCCTGGTTATAACGATTTCTTTTCTTGTCGCCCATCTATCGGCGGGACAGGCCGAGGATACGGCGGTAGAATGGTTAAATCGGGCGGCGGATGCCGGAGCCAGTGTCCGGAGCCGTGAATATGCGGCGGGTCGGGTCTTAATGCTTGCCGATAAATCGGCAAGCATTCTTGTTTCCGCTTTGCAGGGCGTGGGGTCGGACAGCGCCCTTCGGCGGCAGGTGGCGGCGAAGCTGCTGGGTGAATTGGCGTTGCCAGAGGCGGAGGGGCCGCTATTGGAAGCGGCGATGGGGCCGGATTACTTTTTGGCGGAAGCGGCGGGCGAGGCGTTGGCGCGGTTGTACGCGCGTAAATCCGCCGGGGAAATTTACACGCTGTTAACCAAGGGCGCCCGGGCCTTGCGGTTGCCGTCCGCGACAAAAGGCGGCGCGGAAAAGGATGCGGCCAAAAAAACCGGCGACGAACAGTTGCCCGATTCCATCGGCGGCGCACCCGAATGGGTGGCGTTGAGCCTGGGGCAGGCCAAGTACCGGGGGCGGTTTCAGGCGTTGGTGATGCGGGGGCTGGCGCGTAAATACCGAGGCACGGGGGAGACGCTGCCGGAACCCTTGGCGTGGTGTGTCTGGGAAGGGCTGTTGGCCAACGACGCGGCGTTGCGTCGGGCGGCGGTGGAAATGATTCCGTATGTGGGCAACAGCCAAGGGCCGGAACGCCTGGCTGTTTTTTTATATACCGAGACCGATCCCGGGGTATTGATAGCGGGGTTGCGGGCGATGGCCGAGATGCGTCCGCCGGAGTACGGGGAGGCGGTGGAGAGGCAGGTCCGGCACGCCAATCCCATGGTTTCTCTGGAGGCGTTGGCGGCGTTGGATGCGATGGGTTACCGGGGGACGATGTTTCCTTTGGGCGGGGCGGCGCCGGCGGCAGGGCGGACGGTGGCGGGGTTGGTGACGCATCCGTCGACCCCGGTGCGGCGGCGGGCGATAGAGCTGATGGCCTTGAAGAAGGACCCGGCGGCATTGACTTATTTGGAACAGGCGCTGTTTGATCGGGTGGGGGCGAACCGGGCGGCGGCGGCGCGGGCGCTGGGGGAGATGGGGCTTACGGCCGGGGTGGGTGCGTTGTCGCCGTTGTTGAACGACGGCAGGCCGGAGGTGCGGTCGGCGGCGGCGGTGGCGTTGGCGAAATTGGGGGTGGTGGGAGTGGCGTCGCGGCTGGTGGATGAGTATCGCGGGGGGGAGAAGGCTTTCCGTTTGGCGGCGGCGGAGGCGCTGGGGAAGATGGGGGACAGGCGGGCGGTCCCGGCGTTAAGCGAGGGGTTGCGGGGCGAGGATGGTGAATTGGTGGCGGCTTCGGCGGAAGCGTTGGGGGAGCTGGGCGACAAGTCGGCGGGGCCGGCGCTGTTTGCCTTGCTGACGAAGACGGCGGATCCGGTGGTGGTGGATGCGGCGCGGAAGGCGCTGGGGGCGGTTTTCCAGGACGACCCCGGCGGTGATGCCGGCAAGTGGCAGGAATGGGGCAGGAAGATATTAAAAACGTCAAGCGAAGGGCATTTTTAAAGCTGCCCCGAAGCGAAAGATGATTTTTGCAAAGTGGCGATTGGCAGTTTAATCGCCGCTTTGCAAAACTTCAGAAAAAACCCAGCAGACGGAATAATTATGACACATTCGCCCAAAACTCCGCCACCCGCTCCCGAACCCGAAGAGGATGACGGTTTGTTCGAGTCGTTCCAGGAGTTGTCGGACAGCGGCCAACCGACCCGTAAATCGACGGCGGTAAGGATTCCCAAGCGGAAGCTGGAAACCAACATTTCCAATCGCCTCAACCAACTTACCGAAAGCATTGAGGAGGAAGGGGACCCAACCCTGGCGGACCCGGCACTGGCCCCCCAGGGTATAACCCCGTCCGGCACCGGCATGACGCGGGCCAGCAGCCGTAGAGCCAAGGCCGGCAGCGGTAGGGGCAAGGCTGGCGGCAACAGCCGCATCTCCGCCCGGCTGCACGAGATGTCGGAGAGCTTCCGCCGGAACACTCTGGCCCGCACCAAGACCATCATCCAGAGCCGCAACACCATACTGATGCGGAAAAAACCTTCGCAATGGGAATGGATCCCGGTGGGGGTAATGCTGCTTTTGGCGCTGATATATTTCTTCGTCGCCAAGCCTGACGGTACCCTGGCCCGGTTCAGCCTGATTGTGGGGTTGAGCCTGGCGCCTGGCTGCGCGCACTGGATAATCAAGCGGAAAAATTCCTGGCACATCCACCGGATCTGTTTCGCCTTGGGGCTGTTGACGTTTGTCCTCAACAATCCCGGCCTCCGGCCGGACAAGCAAACGCTCCTGAAGGTGGTTCGCAATTGGCCATTGGTGTTACTGGGGATTGCCATATCCTTTACCCAGCCGATTTGGGGGGCGTTACGGACTTGGCGCCTCCTGGACGACTCGGGGATTCGCATCAGCGGCAAGAATGTATTGAAGATGTCTTTGACCGGCAACTTTTTCAACATGATTCTCCCCGGTTCCACCGGGGGCGACGCCTACCGGATTTTCGCCATCAAACAGGGGGCCCGCACCAAACTTGGCGCCGCCATCGCCTCGATTACCCTGGACCGGCTGCTGGGTTTGCCGTCCTTGATCTTCGTGGTGGTGATTGGCATGGTTCTCGACTATAATTTTTTCAAGTCAAACCACACCCTTTCCAAAATGATCCCCTTCATCGAAGTTGTTGGGGCTATATGCCTGGCGCTGGTGATTTATCTTTGGCTGGCCGGGCGCTATCACCGGAAACAGCTTAGGATGATTCGGGCCGAGGAAAACACCGACGAGCCCAAGCAAAGCCGGATTCACCGCCTGAACGCCATGATCGCCACCAATGTCAAAAGCCCCGCCACCCTGCCTTTGGCGCTTCTGTACGGACTCTTGGCCCACCTGGCCTGCGTGGCGTCCTGCCAGACTTTCGGCAACGCCTTGGAGGTGGGGGGAGTGCCGCCGCTGGGATATTTGCTGATTGTTCCGATGGTGATGACCATCAACGGCATACCTGGCGCGCCGGGCGGGGTTGGCCAGGGCGAGTTGGCCATGGCGGCGCTGTTGGATTTGGCCAGCCCGGGGGTGGACAATGCCCAGGCGGGAGTGATGGTGATGCTGTTGTTCCGCTTGTCGAATTTGTTGATTGGGGTATTGGGCGGAGTGCTTTACGCCTTCGGCAAGGTGGATTTCCATCCCGAAGACGCGCCGGAACCGGATCCATGGCCATAGATCCGGCCAAGCCGTTCGATTTGACGTTGGTGGTCGATCCCCTGTATGATCGCGAACGGCTGGATAAATTCATAAGGGCGATGCTCCCGTCCATGAGCCGGACCCGCATTCAACTGCGAATCGGCGAGGGCAGGGTGGAGGTGAACGGTCTCGCGCGGCCGAACAATTGGCGCCTTCTCTCCGGCGACCGGGTGCTGGTGCGCTGCCGCGAACCCGAAGGGGGAGGGGCCGAGGCGGGTCGGGCGATTCCCCTGGACATAATATATGAGGACGACGACCTCATTGCCGTCAACAAACAGGCGGGTCTGGTGGTGCATCCGGTCGGCAAGCACCGGCACGACACCCTCTTAAACGCGCTGTATTGGCGTTACAAGGACGCCTTGCCGGCCGACGCGTCGGTAAACCTGGCGAACCGGCTGGACCAGTATACCTCGGGGGTGATTCTTGCCACCAAGAACACCCGGTCGAAGCGGATTCTGCAGGAGGATTTCGAGGCGCGGATTCCGGCGAAAACCTATCTGGCCTTATGCCGCGGAATTTTTCAAAATAAGGCGGGCGAAGTGGCTTTGCCGATTGGCCCCGAGAACCGGGTCGGAGGGAACCACTGCAACATGATGGTTCGGCATGACGAACTGGGGAAGCCGTCGCAGACCTTTTACCAAGTGCTGGAAGAGTTTTCCCAGGGGTTTACCCTGGTGCGGCTCCGGCCGGTGACCGGGCGGCAACACCAACTGCGGGTACATATGCAGGCCCTGGAGCACCCGCTGGTCGGGGACGGGCGTTACGGCGGGGGCTACCGTTTGGAGCTTGCGGTTGGGGACGGAACGGTCCGGCTGGAACGTTATGCCCTGCACGCGGTGGAACTGGTTTTCCGGCACCCGGCCGACGGCCGGGAAATGCGGCTGTCCGCCCCCCTGGCCGGGGACCTGGAAAACACGCTCGCCGCTTTACGTGCGGGCGGCAGGGAAGTGGTGGGGGGTATTTTGCCAAGGGATTGACGTTTTCCGCGCTTTGTGGTATGGTTTTGAATTAACCAATAATCTATTTCCCTCAGCCGCCTCGACCAGGAAGAGCCGCATCATGCCTAAACGTCGTTTGCCGCTTTTCAACCTCCCCAATACCTTAACCCTCTCGCGGTTCGTATTCGCGCCGGTGATCCTCTTTTTGATTCAAAATATGCGCGACCCCGCCAACCACCCGACCGCCTGGAAAACATCGCTCGCCATTCTCATCATCCTCGTCGTCACTCTCCTGACCGACCTCTTTGACGGCATGGTGGCCCGGGCGCGCAAGGAAGTCACCAATTTCGGCAAAATCATGGATCCGGTCGCCGACAGCACTTTCTTCATGACCGTTCTTTTCAGCCTGGCCGACTCGGTCCGCTACGGAAGACACGTCTCGATCTGGTTTCCGATGTTGATTCTTTACCGGGAAATCGCCATTCAAATCATGCGCCGCTACGCCGCCCTCAAGGGTCACGCCGTCCCGGCCAAGATGTCCGGCAAGATAAAGATGTTTACGCAAAGCATCGTCACCGCCGTTTTCTTCCTCTTCGTCTTTATCCGTGACTGGCAGACGGCGCACGCGCCGGCCGGTTCCGGCATAAGCGAAAGTTTTCTGCAAAGTTTCGTCTTTTGGACGGCTCTCTATACCGTGGCCATCACCTACTGGAGCCTGATCGAATACTCGAAAGACGTCCCCGAGCTTATCGCCGAATACGCCACCGACCCCAAAGACAATCCCGCGCCAGCCGCTTCGGCCGCGCCCGCGCCCGCCGACCCCGAGAAAAAAGCCTGATGCCGGAAGCCAACCCCACTGTCTCCTTCGCCCCGCAAACCGATTACGAGCCGGACGCCGTACTGAGGCAAATGCGCCAGGTGCTGGCGCCCTTGGGCGGCATGGAAAAATTCATTCCCAAAGGGTCGCGGGTCGTCTTTAAACCCAACCTGGTCTTCGGTCGGAAACCGGAAGCCGGCATCAACACCCATCCCGCCGTACTCCGGGCCGCCCTGAAACTGGCCAAGGAATGCGGCGCCAGGCAACTTCTGGTCGGCGACTCCCCCGGCTACGGCACCGCCCGCGCCGCCGCCAAAAATTGCGGCCTCCTCGAAGTGATTGAAGCCGAAGGGGCCGAACTAATTGAATTCACCTCCACGGAAAACGTCAGGGAAAACCGCACCTTTGTCCGCCTGGAACTGGCGAAGGAACTCCTGGACGCGGACGTTATCGTCAACCTCCCCAAAATGAAAACCCACGGCCAGATGCTCATGTCCCTGGCGGTGAAAAACATGTTCGGAGCCGTCGTCGGGGCCAGGAAGCTCCAATGGCACTACCGCGCCGGCAAAGACCGGAAAATGTTCGCCCGCGTGCTGAATGAGATCGCCGCCGCCGCCCGGCCCGCCCTGTCCATCCTGGACGCGGTGGTGGGGATGGACGGCCTTGGTCCCACGGCGGGCCGCGCCCGCGCGGTCGGCTTCCTCGCCGCCGCCGACAACCCCTGGTCCCTCGACGCCGCGGTAATGGACGTCATCGGTCTCGAACGGCATATTCTCTTCACCCTGCAGGACGCCGAAACGCACCCGCCCTGCCCGGAAGATTGGCAAAATTTCCAGCGTTTCGGCCCCGATCCCATTACCCTGCGTCCCCAAGATTGGGACATCCCCGAACTGGTGACGCTGCAAATGCACGGCGGCTTTGTCGAACGCCGTCTCCCTTGGCTGGCCGCCTGGCTACGGAACCGTCTGGCTCCTAAACCGGTGATCAAAGAATCCTGCATCGGCTGCGGCTATTGCCAACAAATCTGCCCCGCCCAAGCCATTCGCCTGCAAAACGGCAAAGCCTGCATCGACGACGCGCGGTGCATTCGCTGCTGTTGCTGCCACGAACTCTGCCAATACCAAGCCGTCGACCTGCGGCGCGCCGCCATTCTGGCCAGGTTATTGGGAATAGGCCATTAGTAACTGTGCGTTACAAAATTGAGATGCCACCCCATTCATAGATCATATTCCCGCATTTTCCGCCAAAGAGTCGAGCGGTCCATGCCCAGTTGCCGCGCCGCCCGGCCGCGATGGTAGCGGGTTTGCGCCAAGGCCGCGCGAATGCGGCCGGGTTCGCTGTCTTCCGGCGCGGGAGGTTCCTTGGACAATTCGGGTTGGGCGGCGGCGGCGCCCGCGAGTTCGCGGACATCGGCGGCGGTGATGGCGCCGGACTCCTTGAGAACCGCCAGCCGCTCGCAAAAATTGTGCAGATGCCGGACATTGCCGGGCCATTCCATGCCTTCGAGTTCCTGGAGGGCGCCGGGCTCTATGGCGCAACCGGGGAAGTAGCGCCGCAGGTAAGACACGGCCAAGGGCGGGATATCGCCGCGGCGGTCGCAGAGACGCGGAATGCCAAGCCGCAAGACATCCAGCCGGAAAAACAAATCCTGGCGGAAGGTGCCTTTCCTCACCATTTCCTCGATATTTTGATTGGTCGCGGCGATGATGCGGATGTCGACGGGGATGACCTCGTGTCCCCCAAGGCGCATGATTTCGCGTTCCTGTATGGCCCGGAGCAGCTTGGCCTGGAAGGCGAGGGGCAGTTCGCCGATTTCGTCGAGGAAAATCGTGCCGTTGTGGGCAAGCTCGAAGAACCCGGGTTTGCCGTTTTTCTTGGCGCCGGTGAAGGCGCCGGGATCATAGCCGAAGAGTTCGCTTTCCAGGAGCGATTCGGGGATGACCGCGCAGTTGACGGCCACGAACGGGGCGCCCTGCCGGCGGCTGTGGTTGTGGATGCTTTGGGCGAGAATTTCCTTCCCCGATCCGCTTTCGCCCAGGAGAAGGATGTTGGAGTCGGTGCGGCTGAATTTCCGCGCGGAGGCGATCAATTTTTGCATGAGGGGCGTTTCGGCGATGACGTCGCCGAAGGAGGCCTTGGCCACATGGCCCTGGTTGTAGATTTTCCGGCGGATTCCCCGTTCCAGCATTTGGATGCCATGGACTTCCTGGATATTGACCATGGCGCCGACGGTGTTGTTTTTGACCGTGATGAAGCGCTTGGTGATGTTAAGCATGGTGTCGCCGCATTGAAGGACTTCGTTGTTGTATTCGCGGCTGTCGAGGAGGAGGGCCTTGAAATCGCGGGGCAGGGGGGTGTCCTGGATGCGGGAGTCGAGGAATGAGTTCTTCAGGCCCAGCATGGCTTCGGCGCAACGGTTGAGCATGCCGATACGCTTGGTGTTGAGGTCGAAGGAGAGAATGCCGTCGCGGGAGAGGTCGAGCATGGCCTTGAGCCGGCCGGCCTTTTCCTGCTCGGTGCGGCTGATGTGGGCGGCCCGCTTGGCGTCGGTGATGCTTTGCCAGCACGATTCCCGGCTGGTCCGAATCTGCAGGTTGGCGACGTTGATTTGAGTGGCGTAGTCGCAGGTATGCATGCCCCCGATTATGACGGAACAGCCGTCCTTGATGGCCTGGCTGACCAGGGCGGGGCCGCCGTTGGGGCGGTCCAGGATGTACGACCGCACCGGCGTGGTGACGAGGTCGGCCAGGGCGTCGACGCCTTGGATCATGTTATAGGCGCCGATGGCGCCGATTTTCCGCGGGCCGAATTTTTTGACGCAGGCGTTGATGGTGCGGACCAGGTCGATGGCAGGCACGGGGATTTCCACCACCGGAATGTCCCGCTTGATGCTTTGCAGTATTTCGGCGAAGAGTCCCCGGGTGATGATGACGTCGGCATTGATCCAGACCTTGTCGACGGTGTCGGGGTTGACGATGACTTCCTCCATGACGTATTCATGATTGCCGTACATGTCGTCTTTCAGGTTGTGCTCGCGGAAGGTGCTGAAGGCGACGTCGATGAAATTTTTGCAGGGAACGACCAAGGCGAACTTGATCATTGGCGTCTCCAAGCGGGGTTATACCGGTATGGTTGCAATAAAATGTTGCAGTAAAGCATATTGACGCCATAAATTATGGCGCTGTTACCCTGAAATTTCAGCGAAACAAAATAAAATGCAAGCTAAAACTTGTCGCAGTTGGCATTTTTGTCCCCAAAACCTGGCAAGCCTCCCCCTCTACACCCCCTCCATAATCAACCCCCACCGCCAGGAAATGGAAAGAGGCGCCCGGTTACCCTGCGCCAATCAGGGGAAAATTTGAATCCCTGAAATTGGCACGCTGTTTGTATTACCTGCCCGCATTCCTACTCTTGCCATCCTCATCACGATCACTGCCGCCGGATTATCACCACCGCCTACGCCGCCCCAAGTCCCTTTACGTGGACTTTTCGAAAAAATCGAGCGGCGGTTGGCTCGATTTTCTCAAAAAGTCAACTTTACTTCCGCCGTACCGGGCGGAATCGCATCGACGTGACCATTTTTCCTTGCCCCCCAGTCAGCCAATTCAGGAGCTATGTCATGCTACGTTCAGGAGAAAAATTCTATAACCAGGCCAAATGGCTGCTTAAAGAACGCAAGAAATTGTTGGGCGGCTGGCTGCAGGCCGGCAGCCCCATCACCGCGGAAATCTTCGCCAAGGCCGGCTTCGACTTCGTGATTGTCGATCTGGAACACGGCCCGGGCGACATCATGACCCTCATCCACCAGATGCATGCCATTTCGCGTTATGAAGTCGTCCCGTTCGTGCGCGCCCCATGGAATGATTTCGTCGCCATCAAGCGCATCCTCGACGCCGGCGTCCACGGCGTTCTCGTCCCCTATGTCAACAACCGCGAAGAAGCGGAAAAAGCCGTCCGCGCCTGCAAGTATCCCCTGGAAGGCATTCGCGGCATCGCCCCCAGCCCCCGCGCCGGCGGCTTCGGCATGGACGGCAACCGCTATCTCGAAAACGCCAACGAACAAATCGCGGTGATGATCGCGGTCGAAACGCCCGAGGCGGTCCGAAATATCGACGCCATCGTCGCCACTCCCGGCCTGGACGGCATTTTCATCGGTCCCATGGACCTGTCGACCTCGATGGGGCATTTCTGCGACCCCAAGGTGCCGGAAGTCCGCGAAGCCATCAAGACGGTGGAAAAAGCGGTGTTGGGCTCGGACAAGTTCATAGGCTCGGTGGCGGGCAATTTCGACCAGGCGCGCGAACTGTACGAGCGGGGCTACGGCTTCGTCATCGCCGCCTCCGACACCGGCAGTCTGGCCAAGCTGGCGCTCGACACCGTCCGCCAATTTCATGAAGCCTATCCCTCCCACTGAATCCCCGCTCCCGCGCCTTTGCCGTTGACGCATCATCCGGCGCTGTACGGGACCGGCCTGGCCGGCGCCGTTTTCCTTAGAGCGTTTTGTCTGCCGTTATCGCGTTTTTCAATTTTTCCGATGGAGACCGTCATGCTGCGAGTATCCGTGAAGTTGCTGTCCGCCCTGTTGTTCGTCGTCGTCGCCCGGTGCACTTCGGCCTGATCCTCTGCACCACCACCACCCTGGGCATCATGACCCCGCCGGTCGGCATCGCCATGTACACGGTGTGCGGCATCCTCGACTGCCCGCTGGGTGAATACCTGAAGCGTTGCTGGCCATTCATGATCGCCATTTTGCTTGCCATCAGCGCCATAGTTTTCTTCCCCGGCCTGGTTCTATATCTGCCCAACTTACTTTTTTAAGGTAAGTTACCCTGGTTTTTTCAGGAAAAAGCCCGTAAGTCCCGCCCCTGCTTGGCGAAAAGTCACAGCCAAGTAAATATATGCTGCGGAAAAAGTGCGATCTTACTTGACAATGTAAATTTAGGTGGTATATTATAGTGATGTTACCGGTAACAGAAAAATACTCAGCCTATCCCGCATGAGATTTTTAGGACAACCCGTTTGGCGGTCGGTACGGTTTTCCTGAAAGTCAACTCCTTCGCCCCTTGACCTTTTCTCTACGCATCCATGACCTGTATCAGTGTACTTTTAAAGGAAATTGAGCGGCGGTCGGCGCGATTTTTCGAAAAGTCCACTCGCCCAGAATCCTTATAAAAAATGCCACGGTTTATTGCTTACCGCCCAATCATGTTGGGGACGTACTGAAGGGATGTCGGGGTGAAAATAACCCTTCGCGACATTGCCAAAATGGCCGGGGTCTCGCACATGACGGTGTCGAGGGTGATCAACCACGATTCGATGGTGCGGCCGGAAATTCGCAAGAAGGTGATGGATGTAATTGAAGAATGCGATTATACCCCGAACATGTCGGCCCGGGCCTTGAACAGCGGCGAAACCAAGGTGATGGGCGTTTTGGTGCTCTATGACCCGGAGGAATTTCCGGCTTATTTCTTGACGACAATCCTGGTCGGCATTTCTTCATTGTTGACGAAAGACGAGTACCATCTATCGCTCCATTTTGACCAGTTGCACAAGGTCCGCAATCTGGTGCCGGGACATTTGCTCACCGACAACCGTATGGATGGGCTGTTTGTCATCAGTGCCGAGAACAACGAATTCCTGCTGGAACGTCTTTCCGCCATCAGGCTGCCGATAGTGGTTGTCAATCAGCAGGTGCCTATGTCCGGCGTGTCCTGCATCGATTCGGATGAATACTCCGGCGCCTATGCCATTACCACGCATTTGTTGCGTAATGGGCGTAGAAGGATAGGCTTTATTGGCGGTACGCCCTCTTACAATTCAACCAATATGCGGCAGAGGGGTTACGAGGCGGCATTGGTTGACTTTGGCCTGCGGTCGGATCCCGCCCTTTGCGGCGTCGGTTACTTCAGCAGCACCGGCGGGAGGGAGGCGGCCAAGAAAATTATCGCTCTGCAAGCCGGGGTCGACGCCATATTCGCCGCTTCCGATCTCATGGCGGTGGGGGCGATGTCTGCGGTCTATGAAGCGGGATTGACCATACCCGGGGACATTGCCCTGGCCGGTTTCGACGACAACGAATTTTCCAAGGCGGCCTATCCTCCCTTGACCACGGTCAGAAAAAATCGTTCGCAAATGGGGGTGGAGGCGGCGCAGGCCATGCTTGATATTTTGGCGCGTAAAAAGGCCGGCGGCGCTCCCTTGGTGGTCAGAAAAACCCTGCCCACCGAACTCGTCGTCCGTGAATCTTCTGGTAGCGCGCTCACGGGGTGACGCCCCAGGTTTTCCGTAACCGTTCACGGCACAATTTCAGTATGATGGCAAAAACCCTGCTTTTACAGGGAAAACGGTACGCTTGTCATTCCGAACGGTAGTGAGGAATCCAGCGGGATCGGTGGTTGAGTAATAACGCTTTACATTCGGCTC
>JAVBTZ010000246.1:0-6651 GCA_031555915.1 Planctomycetota bacterium | reverse complement strand
GTATGCGAAGGAAAATGAGGGACTTCCGATAATTTATAAATATTTGCGTGAAACATGTTCACTTTTCTTTGCCAGATGCTATGATATGCAAGAGGTTTTTTGCCATGTCACTTTTACTGCAAAGGAGAGAGAGAATGTCGGGAATTCGTTTTGGATCATTATTAACCTTGCTGTTCTGCGCTGTGGTGATGCAAAGCGCCTGGGCGGTAGATGAAGATGGATCACTCACCCTGTCGGATATCGATCAGGCCACCGTGAAAAACCTCTTCTTGCGTCCGGTGTTCAACGGGCCGCGGCCGCCGTTCACCCCGGGCGCCGATGCCGCCGGTGCGGTAGAGATTGCCTCGGACGATCAGGAAGCCGCCGCTCCGGCTGCCGCCCCTGCAATCGAACCCATGGAGGAAGGCACCGCTTCCATCGCCACCTCTACCCCCAGCTACATCACGCCGTCCTCGGACGACAGCCTGTTGCCGGAACTGCCCGTCCGTCGGGATCTCCCGCCGTATGATTTCCTGTTCGACAACTGGTGAAATGTTTGCGGCAAGATTCCGACAGTTTTGCCGGCATTCGGGGTAAAGTCGTAACGACAAATTTCTCCCCGGGGGAGCTGCAGACTTTGGACTTCAGGAGGAGGAGACCGAGATAGGGTCTCTTCCTCTTTTTGTTTATACCGGTCTCCTTTGGTTCATACTCGCCGCGCATTCGGGAAAACGTTCATGTACGACCATGACATTAACTGGTACGGCCTGATTCCCCTCGGGATAATCATCGCCATGGCGGCTATGCTCGCGGAAACGGCGGGATGGTGGGGGGATTTTCCGGCCCGGCCGGATTGGCTGTGGGGCCTGGCCTTTTATGCCGGGCTCAGGGCGCCCCCGAATCCGGCCATTTTGGCGTTTTTCCTCTGCGGGCTGATTCGCGACGGCATTTTGGGGCCAAAATTGGGGGCGGCGACCATCGCGTTCACTTTTGTCGGTTGGATTACCCTGTATTGGCGGCCTTTGGCGGCGACGCGCGGTTGGTTTTTTCAACCCTTGGTGGCGGGTTTGTCCGCCTTTCTTTTGGCGTTGCTTAAGCACGCGCTTGATTACGGACCCCTGACCCATAAACTTTTGGAAAGGTGGTTTTTTGTTTCGTTGGTGGATGGTGTCTTGACCGGGATTGCCTATTTGCCCTTGATGCTGGTTTTGGGACTGGCGGCGTTTCGGCCATGGAAGGAACGCGAAGGTTATTGATTGGGGGCGTTTTTGCCGCCCTGAAGCAGGAGGGTGCAGTTGCTCCGCATTCGTTTGTTAATTGTCGCCGTCTTTTTCGCCCTCATGTTCGCGGGAGCGCTGAAACGCCTGGTTGAACTCCAGTTCCACCGTTCGGCCGAACTCTCCGCTTACCGGGACGCCCGGCTTAGCCACCTGGAACAGAAAGTCCCCCGCCGGGGCCGGATTCTCGACTTCGAGGGGAAAATCATCGCCGAAGATCAACCCACCCAGGATTTGTGGATAATTCCCGCCAAGGTCGAAAGGGTGAACCGGCGCCGGGTCATCAACTCGAATTTTCCCCCGCTCTCGGCGGATCAAATGCTCGCCATCGCCGCCGCCAGGCAGGACACCCGCGATTTGGAGATGAACGTGGCGGTGACGGCTTTGGTGGAGGGGAACCCGTTGGTGGGGAAGCTCGCCGCCAGGCTGAAAATGCCCAAGGAGGAAGTGGCCAAAAAAATTCTCGCCGCCATCCTGTCCGGCAAACCCACCTCCCGGGACGACCTGGTCTACCCCCGTCCCGCCATCGAGGACATCGACTTCGCCCTGGGGCTGGAAATCCGTTCCGCCCGGGCCAATCCCTATGACGACGACGTCTGGGACGCGGCGATCATCCGCACCGGCGGGAAGCGCTTTTATCCGGCCGGCAGGATAATGGGGCACATCACCGGCAACGTCGGCAAACTTACCGCGGCCGAATATCTGGAATTGCGGGGGGAGTGGAAGGGCGATCGGGCGGTACCTGGGAAGGGGGTTATTACCAAGGGCGGGCGGGTGTTTTTCTCCATTCTGGGGAATGCCGACACCGAGCCGGTGACGGACGAGGAATTGATTATCCGCCTCCGTGAAATCAAGCGTAACGGCCAGATGATCAAAACCCAGGGTTATTTCGCCAATGAAGCGGTCGGCCGCGAGGGTTTGGAGCAATTTTACAACCAGGCCCTGCGGGGACGGCACCGCCTGCAAAAGCTGCACCTGACCCGCGACTCCGAATCGGGACGGCGGCGTTTCGAGCCCAAGGGCGAGGTGGAAAAGGCCGAAAACGGCCCCGATCTTCGCCTTAGCTTGAAACTGAGCGCGCAACGACAGGCTTACGAAATTCTCGAACGCCACATCAAGGAAGTGGCCAAACGCCCCGAATTGGTCCGGTCCAACTGGGTGCCCTGCGGAGTGGCGGTGATGTTGGACCCGCGTAACGGCCGGATACTCAGCCTGGTGTCGATCCCCTCCTACGATCCGAACAGCTATAACAAGGATTTCAAAAATCTGCTGAACGACCGCCGCAATCCCCTCCTGGACCGGGCCATTGCCGGGATTTTTCCGCCGGGGTCGGTGGTGAAGCCGCTGATTGGCTTGGCGGCCCTGTCGGAGGGGGTGATTCATCCCGGGGAAATGTTCAATTGCGACCGGGTGATGTACCTTGGGGGTGCGCGTTTCACCTGCCTGGGCCGGCACGGGGATCAGGATTTGGAAAACGCCCTGATGCACTCCTGCAACATGTTTTTTTACCAGTCCGGCGGCCGGCTCGGCGGGAAACGCATTTACGAGTGGTACACGAAACTTGGCCTCGGCCATAAAACCGGAATCGACCTCTCCGGCGAAGCCGGCGGCCTTCTGCCGAAAAACGCCTACACCCGCAAACGCTGGACCACCGGCAACACCTACCACATGGCGATTGGCCAGGGGATTGCCATTACCCCCCTGCAGATCGCGGTGGCTTATGCGGCCCTGGCGAACGCCGAGGGGAATGTGGCGAAAATCATCCGCCCGCATTTGCTGGTTCCGCCTAAAAATCCGCCGGAAACGCCGACGGAGGAGGCTCTGGCCCGGGAGGCGCTGCAACTCGACCAGCCGCTGGCGGAAATCATGGTCGACCGCGAGGCCATGGCTTTGGTCAGGCAGGGGATGTGGGACGTGGTGCAGGGGAATCCGGAAACGGGACAACTGGGCACGGGGCAATTGGCCGCGTTCAAGGACGGCCACGGCGGATTTCTCCTGGAAGTCGCCGGTAAAACCGGGACGGCCGAATGGAGCCAGGTGGTGGGGGGGCGGGTGATGAAGCGGATTTCCCACGTCTGGTTTGCCGGGTATGCCCCGTTCGACCGGCCGGAAGTTGTTGTTGTCGTGTTTCTCCCCGAGGCCGGCTACGGCGGCGGGTCCACTTGCGCGCCGATTGCCAAGGATCTCCTGCGGATGTGGTTCAATTTGCCGGAACGTTTCGACGACGACGTGGTGAAGGAGGAGGGGGCGCTTGGGTAGGATTGATTGGCTCAGGGTGGAATGGGCGTTCTTGCTGGTGGGCTTGGGGATAATCGGCCTGGGTTTGCCGTTTCTCAAGTCCTCGGCGACGCCGGCCGACTTCACCAAACAGGTCGTCTGGCTGGGGGTGGGAATAGCGGCGCTCCTCTTTTTCGCCATGGTGGATTACCACTTTTGGATCAAGTGGGCGTATTGGATTTACGCCGGGGCGGTGGCGCTTTTAGTGGCGGTCCTGTTCACCCCCGCCATCAACAACGCCCACAGTTACATGCGGATCGGCCCCGTGGGGATGCAACCGTCGGAACTGTTCAAGCTGGCGTTGATTTTGGCCTTGGCCAGGCATTTGGGGAAGCGGGAAAACCAGCACATGTTGCAGGGTTTGATTATCCCCTTCGCCTTGACCCTGGCCCCCATGTTTCTCATTCTGAAGCAGCCGGACCTGGGGACGGCCTTGACCATCCCCCCGATTCTCTTCACCACCCTGTGGGCGTCGGGAGCGCGGTTTTCGCACCTCTTCAGCGCCATTCTCCTGGGCCTCGCCTCCATTTACCCAATGTGGCAGTACGGGATGAAGCCGTACCAAAAAGCGCGGATTTACGCTTTTTTCGACCCCGAGCGCTATGAGTCGTCGGAAGCGTACCAGCTCCTCATGAGTTTGACCGCCATCGGTTCCGGCGGCGTCTCCGGCCTTGGCCTGGGGAATGGGGTCATCACCGACCTTAACCTCCTCCCCGAAAAGCATAACGACTTCATCTTCGGGGTGATTGCGGAAGAGGGCGGCTTCGTCGTGTCGGCGACCCTGATCGCCCTGTTTCTCCTCTTAACCTTTGTCGGTCTCCATATCGCCTGGGCGGCGTCGGACCGTTTCGGCCGGCTTCTTGCCACCGGGGTGGCGGTGATTATCGGTTGGCAGGCGGCCTTGAACATTTACGTCGTGACCGGGCTTTTCCCCACCACCGGGGTGACTCTGCCGCTCGTCAGTTACGGCGGATCGTCTCTGGTCGTGAGTTGCGCGATGATGGGCCTGGTCCTGAACGTGAGCCAGAGCCGGCCGACTTTGGATAAATTGGAGAATCCGAACAAGATTTAGGCGCGGCGCAAAAATACGTTGACCTGGTTTATTTAACCAACTTATTTCTACGCAGCGCCTTGGCGCTTTTCCAATGGGCATCGCCGTTCCCCCTGCTGAAAAAAGAGGAACGGAAGTTCCGGCGACGTCTTCCCGGGGTCCGTAAGGTTGTAAGGTGGGAATATCCGGTCAAGATACTCCCGGGCGTGTCTAGAGTCCGGCCTAACCACCCGCCTTTCTCCCCGACCGGGTTAAATCGCACCCACACGCCCTGCCAGAAAACCTCACGGACCCCGTGCAACCGGGACTTCCGTTCGGGATACTGCAACCACATTTGTGCTCCGCGGAGAGCATGCTCAATGCTGGGTTATAGATCCGTTCACGCGGGGAGGAAAAAAAATAGCCCCGCTGAAAAGGGAGGTAATATGCCAAAAATCGCCCCGCGTTCGCTCCCCCTTGCCCTGTTCCTTATTTTCGCGCTCTTCGCCGCCACCGCCCTCTCCGGCGAGAAAATTCTCCGCGTCCTCACTTGGACCGATTATCTCGAACCGGCCGTCGTCTCCCGCTTCCAGCGCGAGTTCGCCTGCCGGGTCGCCGTCGACATCTTTGCCGAAAACGACGACATGAGCAGCTTGCTCCAACTGGGGATGGTGGAGTACGACCTCATCATTCCTTCGCAGTTCGTGGCGGATATCCTGTGGCAACGCGGCATGCTGCTTGAACTGACGCCAGACCTAATCCCCAACCGCAAGAACCTCGACCCCGAGGTGGTCGAAACCGCCAAGGAAAACGGCGACTGGAAGTATGCCGTGCCTTATACCCGGGTGGTGTCGGGGATTGGTTATAACCGTTGGTTGGTGCGGGATGGCGGGCGGAGTTGGGGGATCTTTTCGCGGAAGGACTTGGCAGGGAAAATGGCGATGCTGGACGACATGCGGGTGACTTTGGCGGCCGCCCTCCTTTTCCTGGGCCACGACCCCAATACCACCAAAGCCGATGAAATCAGGGCGGCGGCGGATCAGGTCATCAAATGGCAGCAAAACGGGGTGAGGTTTGACGTCGACCAGAGTAAATTCGGCCTTGCCTCGGGCGAATTTGAGGTGGTGCATGCTTATAACGGCGACATCGGTTTGGCCATGATGGATAATCCGGATATCGAGTTTGCGGTTCCCCGCGAAGGTGCGACTTTGAACCTCGATAGTTTTGTCATTCCGGTGGTGGCGTATCGGCCGGATTTGGCGCATGCCTTCATCAACTTTCTTCTCGATGTCGATAATGCGCGGCAGAACATGGAAGGGATTCTTTATGCCATGCCGATTCCGGCGGCGTTGGAGGGGTTGGATGAGAGTTTAAGGGGGAGTCCGTTTTTCACCATTTCCGGGGAGGTGTTGCGGCGGTGTCATAGATTGCGGGATTTGGGGGAGGATAATGTGAAGTATCGGCGGGAGTGGGAGAGGGTGAAGGGGGGGGAACCGTAATTCGGGGGCATTCACGAATGGCGCTGAAATAAGGGTAAGCCTCTGCGAAGCGATGATTTAAAATAATTTTTTACCACAGAGAACACAGAGACCACAGAGAACCACCTTAAACTACGGATGGAAGTTAATCCTGAATGCCATTTTTATAAATAGATTTAAATCCCGGGGCTATACGTAATTCCGTAGGTAAGAGTGGTTCTCTGTGGTCTCTGTGTTCTCTGTGGTAAAAAATTATTTTAAATCATCGTTTCGCAAAGGCTTACCCTTATTTCAGCGCCATTCGGGTCTGTCACGAAATAAACTATCCAACTCAGTAGGAAAATGACCACGTTCAATTAGCGCGTTCCACAGTGCAAAGGTCATTCCGAACGGTAGTTAGGAATCCTGCGGTCGCAAGCCGCTGGGGAACACACTCTGGCATTTGGCTCGTGGGCATTTCCCCACCCATTCTGAATTCATCCCGCTTGCGATAAGGTAAACGAGCCAAATGGGGACGGTTCATACTCAGCTACTGCGACCGCTGGATTCCTCACTATCGTTCGGAATGACAAGTTGTAGTGTCTATTGCTTACCATGCTGGGTGGTTGTT
>JAVBTZ010000108.1:0-19245 GCA_031555915.1 Planctomycetota bacterium | reverse complement strand
GAACCACTTCCGTAAAAGTAGCATGAGTATAGGGTTAGACAATAATTCCGGCGCTGGCGGCAAAGAACGAAGGTCACCGCAACTGGTTATTCATGCTAGATTTGCGGGGCGGTTCCCGCAAATCTAGCGTTGTAGAGTTAGCTATATAATTAGGTCAACTCAGCCTGTGCCTTTGAACTGCCGAAAATAAAACCCTTGTCCTCAAAGAGGTTAAACTTTCGAAGAAATCGAGCGGTGGTCTGCTCGATTTTTTCGAAAAGTCCACTGAGGGCTCCCACTTCCCGCCCCTTACCGCCCGCCGGGACGTTCCAGCTTAATTTTCAACTTTTTGCACCGGCGATCCAAGGCCGCCCAGGCAATCCCCAATTGCCGCGCCGCCGCGCCGCGATTGCCATGGTTCATCGCCAACGCTTCGACGATCAACCTTCGTTCCGCCTCCAATAACGTCACTCCCCCCCTCTCCTCCGCCACCCCGCCCGTAAGCGGTTTGGCCACGGTCGGAGCAAGCGAAAACTCGTCATTCAATGCCAACCTCACATTGCCTAAACGCCGCCGCACCGCCAGGTAATCCTCCCGATCCAACACCTGGCCGACCAAACCGGAAAAATACCGCAGGATGTCCACCTCGAATTCCTGCCACTCCCTTTCCACGCCGCAACTGTCCATCCCCACCAACCCCGCCCAGACGCCATCGCGGGTTAACGGCACAATCAGCAGCGAACTCACCGACTGCTTGGTCAACACCTTGTTGAGGTCCTCGGCCAAATGCCGGGTATGCACCGCCAAAAAGGTTTTGCCCTGCATAAGCGGCTTCAGCGAAGGGATGTCCTTCTGATAATCATGCAGCGGCCACGAGGGGAATACCTGGTCGCTCGTGCCGTCGATCCACTCATATGCAACCCTGAGAAAACGGCCGGCGTCCTCGTCGCACATCACATAAGCCCGCGACGCCCCAAGGAAATAACCCAGTTGGGACAAAGCTTGCCGCATCCTGAGACCCAATTCCGCGCCGTTGGCAAAAAGCACCCCGGGCAAATCAGCCATTAGGCGCACGCTTTGCCGAAATAATTCATCGGTAGGCGATACCAGCCCAGGTTCCATCTCCGGTAAAGGTGGAGCCGTCACCGTTAAAGTTTCTTTTTTTGTTCGCATGATCCCGTCTTTGGCTATTATTTACCGACCGTATCAGTTAACTATAATACCGTTTTATACCAACCAAGCCAAAAATAGCAACGCTTTTTTTGTCAGTGCCTCAGAATAAATTAACTGTATATCTATACCGAACGGGCTTTTTTTGGTTGATATTTTTACCTACTCTTGGTTCAGCGCCATGCCCTTGCGCCAACCCATTATTTAACCAAAAAGTGGCCCGGAGGTTCTTCTCCGGGCCAAGAATTATCGCGATATTGTCGCCACTGGATGTTACTTATTTGCCTTTGCCGTAGATTTCTTCGCGCTTCAAGTAGCCCGAGTCGATAAGCACCTTGTCGATGTTATCCTTGTCTACCACTTCGGCCGCCAGAAGAATCGACGGAACTTCCATGTAGCCGTTGTTGACTTCGCCGTTTACCATATCCGCGATCGATTCGCCCTTGGCCATCCGCACCGCCGCGCGAACCGCTTCTTCGCCGAGCTTGCGGGTGTCCTTCAGGACGGTGATGGCCTGGGTGCCGGCCGCCACGCGCTGCGCCGCGGACAGTTCCGCGTCCATGCCGGTCACCGGCACCTTGCCGGCCAGGCCCTGGGCCGCGAGGGCGGAAATCGCGCCGCCGGCCGTGCCGTCGTTCGGGGCGAGAATGGCGTCGACCTTGTTGTTGGCGAGGGTCAGGGCGTTTTCCACAATCTTCTGGGCGTTCGAGGGCTGCCAGTCGATAACCGGCTGGTCGAGAATGACCTTGATGTCGCCTTTGTCGATGAGGGGCTGGATGTAGACCATGTGGCCTTGTTTGAACAATTTCGCGTTGTTGTCGGTGGGAGCGCCGGACATGAGGATGTAATCGCCCTTGGGAACGCGCTTCGTAATCCATTCGCCCATCAACTCGCCGACCTTGACATTGTCGAAGGACATGTAGACGTCGACGTCGGTGCCCATAATCAGGCGGTCGTAGGAGATGACCTTGATGCCGCTCTCGTGCGCCTTATTGACGGAAGTCGCTGCGCCTTCGCCGTCGTGCGGGGCGATGATGAGAACTTTTACGCCCTGGGTGAGAAGCTGATCGATCTGGTTGTTCTGCTGGCCCTGGTCGTTACGGGCGATGGCGACGCGGAGGTCGACGTTCAATTTCTTCGCTTCAGCTTCCATGGCGTGCATGTCCCTGACCCACCGTTCTTCCTGCTGGGTGGGGAGGGCGAGGCCGATCTTCAGCCTTTCGCCGGCCTGGACCAAACCCGCCAAAGTGGGGAGCAGCAGCGCCGCAACCAGTAAAAGTGCCCATTTCTTCATGTTTCTTCTCCTATGAAAGTTGTTAACCCCTCGTCATGATGCGCCAGCAGCGCGTTTGAATAATGGCTCAACTGCCCTTTCTGCGGGTGGCGATGTCAATCCACACCGCGAACAACAGCACCAACCCCTTCACGATGTATTGCCAGGTGGCGTCCAGGTTCAGGAGGCTCATGCCGTTGTCCAGGCTCCCCATAACCAATGCGCCCACGACGCCGCCGTAAATGAATCCTTCACCGCCCATCAGTGACGTCCCGCCGATTACCGCCGAGGCGATACAGTCGAGTTCCATGCCGTTGCCGGCGTTGGCCGTCGCCGAGTCGAGGCGGGACAGGTAAATGATGCCGCCAATCGCCACCACCACCCCGGTCAACATGTACATGGCCATGATTTTCCACTTGATGTTGATGCCGGACAGGCGCGCCGCTTCGGGGTTGCCGCCGATGGCGTAGAGGTGGCGGCCGAAGGTGGTTTTTTCCGCGATGAAGGTGAAGATGACCATCACCACCAAAACGATAAGCCAGGCGTAGGGGATGCCCTTGTAGCGAATCATGATGTCGAAGAACAGGTAGATCGCCGCCGAGACGAATACCAGCTTCGCCAATTGGGCCGGCCAGGAGGAGACTTCGAAACCGTAGCGCTGGCGAATGAAGCGGCTTCGAATTTCCATGATCAGGAAAATCGCGATGATGGCCAGGCTGAACCAGACCGAAGTTTTCGGCGAGACATATTCCATCCCGATGGCCTTGAACCACGGATACATGTTGGCGATGGACTTGCCGCCGGTGAAATACAGGAGGCCGCCACGGAACACCATCATGCTGGCCAGGGTGACGATAAAGGCCGGAACCCCCCGATAGGCAATCCACCAGCCGTGCCAGGCGCCAATCAGCAGGCCGACAAAGAGCGCCGCCAGAATGGCGATTATCGCCATCCAGTCCAGGGGAATCCCCAAGCGGGTGAGCTGGGCCGAGAGCCAGTGGGCGATGGGGGAATCGACCTGGCAGACGGCGGCAATGGCTCCAAGGAACCCCACCACCGAACCAATCGACAGGTCGATATTCATGGTGACGAGAATCAGCACCACCCCGATGGCGATTACGGCGATGGAAGCGGACTGGAGAAACAGGTTGGACAAGTTTCTCGAAGAAATGAAGATGCCGTTTTCGGTAATGGCGTAGAAAATTCCCCAGATGCCCAAGAGGGCGATTATCATCATGAACTGGCGGATGTTCTTGGACGACGCGTCGTACAGGGAATTTTCCAGCCTGGCGGTAATCCGTCCCCGCCCCCGGGTGGCGAGATAGTACAAGGAATACAACAATAAAACCGCCGACGCCACGACAATTAAAATAAAACCGATGCCCATATAGCCCTGCTCGGCCAGTTTGAGCACCCCCGGGTTTGCCGCCGGCATGCCGAGTTCGGACGGGTTCGCCAGCTTCACCAGCGGTTCGTAGCCGTGCACCAGTCCCAGCGTGAAGAACAGGCAAACCAGGGAAAGCAGGAGCGCGAACCACGGCGTCTCCCGCCAGCCCAACGCCGCCACCACCACTACCGGCAAAGCCAGGAAGGGGATTATCCTGAACAGCGACACCAAGAGGCCGAAGCCGGTGGCCGGCGGGGCGTATTCGGTCCAGTACCAGTAGAGTTCGAACAGTTCCTTGCCCCTGAAAACGGTGTAGGACGACACTTTCGCCAAAGGCAGGAAAAACCCGCAGAAAATCAATAGCGCCGGAATCAGGAATAGAAACAATATCCTTCTTCCCTTCTTCTTCTCCTCCATGGGACCCCCTTCTCTACTGGGAAAGATTGTTCTTGCAACGCCGCTCTTGCGGTAACCGCTGCCGCAAAAGCGGCATGCACCTGGGATTATTTAGGCTTTGCCCAAAAATAACTTTTACAAGTTTAACCCGGGTGTTTCGTTTGGATCGGCACTTTCGCCCTTACCGCCTGGTCGAAAATGCCTCTGGGTCATTGGGCAAATTCTGAATGGGTAAAAGTTAATTTTGGGCAAACCCTTACTCGCCGTGCGAATGGGATAGACGCCCAGAGCCGCAACCTGTCCGGTTCGGGCCCTACCCCACCGGTTCCGCCGCCGGTTCGGCCGCGTGTTTCCGCTGCCGGAAGCGGGCGGTGGCGCTGGTCATCACCTTCTCCTGATCCGCCTCCTCCTTCGAGTATTCACCCGTCAGCGCGCCTTCCGACATCACCACAATCCGGTCCGACATCCCCAGTACCTCCGGCAGTTCCGAGCTGATCATCAGCACCCCCACTCCTTCGTCGACCAGCTGGTTCATGATGTTGTAGATTTCCACCTTGGCCCCGACGTCGATACCCCGGGTCGGCTCGTCCATGATCAGGACTTTCGGCTTGGTCATCAGCCATTTGCCGATAACCACCTTCTGTTGGTTGCCGCCGGATAAATTCCCGGCTTTCTGTTCGATGGACGGGGTCTTAATCTTCAAATCCCGGACATAATTATTGGCGGCGAGGATTTCCTCGTTTTCGCTCACCACCCCGTGCGAGGCGATGCTGTCCAGGGCCGCCAGGGAAATGTTCCGCTTGATGTCCGAGGCCAGCACCAGGCCGTAACGTTTCCGGTCCTCCGACAACAGCACGATGCCGGAACTGATCGTCGCGTGCGGCGTCCCGACCCTGACCGGCTTCCCTTCCAGGAAAACGTCCCCCGACACCACCTTGCCGTAACAGCCGAAGATGCTCATCATGAGTTCCGACCGCCCCGCCCCCACCAACCCCGCCATGCCGAGAATCTCCCCCTTTTTCAGGGTCAGGTTGACGTGGTCCACGACCGTCCGGCCTGACGCCGGATCCACCACCGTCCAGTCGCGGATTTCCATGAGGGGGGCGCCGCCCTTGTGCGGTTTGTAGGGGAAGAGGTTTTTCAGTTCGCGGCCGACCATTTTGGTAATCATCGTTTCTTCGGTGAATTCTCCCCGTTTCATGGTGGTCACCGTCTTGCCGTCGCGCAGGACCGTCACCCGGTCGGCGATGTCCATGACTTCGCCGAGGCGGTGGGAGATGAACACGCAGGTGACGCCGCGGTCGCGCAGGCGGCGGAGGATGTCGAGGAGATTGCGCGCCTCTTCGGCCGAGAGGGCGGCGGTGGGTTCGTCGAGAATGAGGACGTCGGTTTTCTTCAGGAGCGCCTTGGCGATTTCCACCAGTTGTTGAATCCCCACCCCGAGGTGCATGACCTGGGTGGCGGGGCTAACTTCCAGGCCCACTTCGGCCAGCACTTCCGAGGCCTGTTTGAAGGAGGCGTTCCAGTCGATGACCCCGCGGTGGTGGACTTCTTCGCCGAGAAAGAGGTTTTCGCAGATGTTCATGGTTTTTACCAGGGTAAGTTCCTGGTAAATAATCGCGATGCCGGCGTGTTCGGAGTCTTTGATGTTGTCGAAGCGCTGCACCGCGCCGTTTACCACGATGTCGCCTTCGTAGGTGCCGTAGGGGTAGACGCCGGAGAGGACTTTCATCAGGGTGGACTTTCCCGCCCCGTTTTCGCCGACCAAGGCATGGATTTCGCCGCGTTTGACGTCGAAGGTGACGTTGTCGAGGGCTTTTACCCCGGGGAATGCCTTGGTGATGTTGCGCATTTCCAGAATATTTTCGGATTTGTCCATGGGCGTCCTTTGGAAAATAATTGGGTGAGCAGGCGCGAAGTGATTTAATTAGTTTAACTCCGCCTTTTATTTTCTCAATCCGTTTAAATGTTTTTTTCATTTTTTTTATGAACTAAATTCCAACCTTGGTACTCCCGATGGGTTGCGGCGGTAAATATATCCGGCGGCATGGATGGTCGGGAAAGTGGATAGTTTGAAAGAGAGGGATAACCAGGAGAAAAGGATAAGCCATGAGTGACCATACGCAAGAAATTTACGACGTCATAGTCATCGGCGGCGGCGTAAGCGGCTTGGCTGTTTTACGCGAACTTTCCCGCTATCGTCTGCGTCTCGCCTTGGTTGAACAGGCGCCCGACCTCGCCATGGGCGCCACCAAGGCCAATTCCGCCATTGTCCACGGCGGCTTTGCCGAAAACCACGACAAGCTCAAGGGGCGCCTTTGCTATCAGGGGCGGAAACGCTTTGCCGCTCTGGCGGAAGAACTGGATTTCCCCTTCAAGCGGATCGGTTCCCTGGTCCTTGCCTTCGACAAAAACCAGCTCCCCGAGCTGGAAAAAATTCTAGACAACGGCCGCAAGAACGGTCTCCCCGACCTGGCCATCCTCAACCGCGAGCAAATCCTCGCCCGCGAGCCGGCCGTAAATCCCGAAGTCCAATTCGGCCTATGGTGCGAAGGGGCCGGCATCGTCTCCCCTTATGAATACGCCATCGCCCTGGCCGAAAATGCGGTAGAGAACGGGGCGGAAATTTTTCTGAACCATCGGGTGACCGGCCTGAAAGCGGGCTGGCCCGAACCCTCCCGCGGCCTGAGGGTACAACACCAGAGCCTCTTCACCCTCACCTTCGCTCACGGAGCCACCCTGGTCGCCAGTCACGTGGTTAACGCCAGTGGTTTAGGTTCAGCCGAAATCGCCGCTTTGGCTGGCGCCGGGGGCTTTGGGGTGCATCCGCGTTCCGGCGAATATATAATAATGAAACCGGGAACGGGGAAATTGTTGCAGAGCGTCCTGTTTCAAATGCCCAGCAAAATGGGCAAGGGAATTCTCGTCACCCCCACGGTATACGGAAACCTCCTCATCGGTCCCGACGCCATCGATGAAAACAAGGACGACCGCAACACCCATGTCGAACGGCTGCACCACATTTTCCAGGCCGCGCGGCTCACCACTCCCAACCTTGACTATAAACAATTCCTCCGCTCCTTTGCCGGGGTCCGGGCCGTTTCAACCACTGACGATTTCGTCATTGGTTCCAACCAGGTTCGCGGATTCGTCAATGTCGCCGGCATTCAATCCCCCGGTCTCACCTCTTCCCCCGCCATCGCCGAGTTGACCCGTAACATTTTGGTGGAAGGCGGTTTGCAGCTGCGATTGAAAGAGGATTTCCAGCCCCGGCGGCGAGCCCCGGGCCGGGTGAATCCTGTTCTCCTGCCCGAAGCGGCCGCGAGCCTGGTCGCGCTGCCATTGGGGGACAAGGACCGTCTCCTGTGCCGTTGCGAACAGGTGCCGGAAGCGGTGGTCCGGGCCGCCCTGGCGCGAACACCGCGTCCCGACACCGCCGACGGGATCAAGCGGCGGACACGGGCGGGTATGGGGTTATGCCAAGGTAATTTCTGCCGGCCGCGTCTACGGGAGTTGGCAGCCAGTCTGGGGCGGGCGGATTTCGATCTGCGGACCGATGTGGAACGCGAGGGTCTAACCCGGGTGGGGCGGGAGGAACTGACGGCCTACTTCAAAGCACACGATGAGGCATGAAATTACGCTGTTTTGCGAAGGGGGGGGGGAAATAATTTTTCCCGCCGGTCTTTTTTCATTAACAAATCGGCACATATGTTAACGATTAACACCATTAAACTTTCCCTTTTCGTATCCCCTTAAAGTTTCCCCCTTAACCGAACCCGGCGTTGTTTTTGCGCTAATTTGTGGTTGCATAAATCACTCGCCACTTGTTTGCCCACCCTGTACCGCGGCCGGGCTTTTGCAAAAAAAAATGCCGGAAATTAACTAATTTAACAACGAGACAACTTTGGGGTGATATGATGAAATTGGGGAAAGGAAGGCCGCAACGCTTGGGGATTGCCCTACCGCAACCGGTATAAATTGAGCAGCAACTGGCGCCAATGCCGCCGGCAAGGAGAACTTATGGAATCAACCGCCAAAAGCGCCGCAAGCAAAAGCGTACCGCTTCCCCCGCTCTCCGGCGAAAGCGTTAAAAAGCTGAAAGATTTCATCCATTCCCTTCCCAGCAAGGAAGACCAGCTCATTAACGTTCTTCACGAAGCCCAGGAGATTTTTGGTTATCTTCCCCGGCAGGTGCAAAATTTGGTGGCCCAGGAAATGGGCGTCTCATTGGCCCATGTATACGGCATCGTCACTTTCTACGCTTTTTTCAACATGCAACCCAGCGGACGTCACCGCATCAATATTTGTCAAGGTACCGCCTGTTTTGTCAAGGGGGCCCCCCGCATCCTCTCCGCCTTCAAGGACCGCCTCCAGGTCGAGGAGGGAGAGGTGACGCAAGACGGGCGTTTTTCCATCTCCACTGTCAGGTGCGTGGGTGGTTGTGCCCTGGCGCCGGTCGTGATGGTCGACGATCGGGTCTTCGGGCATGTCGCACCGGAACAGATACGCGACATTCTTGCCGATTTTCCTTGAATTTTCTTTAACCCCGATTGGTTTTGGCAACTTCGATTTTCGCGCCTCATACCCTGCAAGCATCTTCCGTCTTTCTGTTTAGAGGACTTTATCATGCCTCCCATCGCCAATAGAGAAGCGTTGGAGCGTCGCCGCGGCGAAGCCCAGGCCAAAAAACGCACGCGGGACAGGAGCCGCACTCTGGTCAACGTCTCCTGCGGCACTTGCGGCATAGCCTCCGGCGCCGAACTGGTTTGGGAGACCATGCAGAAAACGGTCAAGGAACTCGGCCTGGAAAAAGTCGATTTCCTCCGTTCCGGCTGCATGACTTATTGTTATGCCGAACCCACCGTGATCATAACCCGCCCGGGCGCCAATCCGGTCCTGTTCGGCAAGGTCGACGAAAACCGGGCCCGGAAATTGGTGGTGGATTTCATCGCCAACAACAAACCGGTCGACGGCGTGCTTATCACCAATTACGAACGGGTCATTCTGGAGTAGTTTGTTTGGAGCGGTACGCGATGTTTTTAACCGATTTACCATTCTGGGGGGGCCAGCCCTCCTGGCCCCCCGTGTAAGTTTGCCCTACCGACAGCGGACCGAAATAGCGAAATAGTGAAAATGCCTTCTCGCCATATCACGCCAAGCGGAAATGGAAGGGATCCCCCATGCCCCCACGTCAACTCCGCATCGCCACCCGCAACTGCGGTTTCATCGACCCTGAAAACATCGACGACTACCTCGCCGTCGGCGGCTACCTCGCCCTCTCCGACACCCTGCAAAAACCGCCTGCCGACGCCGTGAACGCCATCCTCAAATCCGGCCTGCGGGGACGCGGCGGCGCCGGTTTCCCCACCGGAAAAAAATGGGCCGCCACCCAAGCCCAACCCGGCCCGCAAAAATACGTCATCTGCAACGCCGACGAAGGCGACCCCGGCGCGTTCATGGACCGCGCCATTCTCGAAGGCGACCCCCACACCATTGTCGAAGGCATGATTATCGCCGGCTACGCCGTCGGCGCCGACACCGGCGAAGTATACATCCGCGCCGAATACCCCCTTGCCGTAAAACGGCTCAAAAAAGCCCTGGACGACGCACGTCGGGAAGGACTGCTCGGGCCAAACATCCTCGGTTCCAATTTCTCTTTCGATATCGAAATAAAATACGGCGCCGGCGCCTTCGTCTGCGGCGAGGAAACCGCCCTCATCCACTCCATGGAAGGGGAGCGCGGCGAACCGCGCATGCGGCCGCCCTTTCCGGCGGAACAAGGCTACCGGGGAAAACCCTCCCTCCTGAACAACGTCGAAACGTTCGCCAACGTCCCCGCCATCCTGGTTAAAGGACCCGATTGGTTTGCCGACATCGGTACGGAAAAATCCAAGGGCACCAAAGTCTTCGCCCTAACCGGTCACATCACCCGCGTCGGCTTGGTCGAAGTCCCGATGGGGACCACCCTCCGCGAAGTCATCTTCGACATCGGCGGCGGCTGCCCCGGCAACAAATCCTTCAAGGCCGTCCTCACCGGCGGTCCCTCGGGGGGCGCCCTCTCCGCCAAGGACCTCGACCTGCCCATCGACTACGAGCACCTGGCCGAACACCAGGCCATCATGGGTTCCGGCGGCATGGTCGTCATGGATGAAGACGACTGCATGGTCTCCATCGCCCGTTTCTTCACCGAATTCACCCAGGACGAATCCTGCGGCAAATGCACCCCCTGCCGCGTCGGTTCGCGGCGGATGTTCGAAATCCTCGACCGCATCACCAGCGGCAAGGGTGAGCCGGCGGACCTGGTCCAGCTCCGGCTGTTGTCCGAAAGCATCAAGGACACCGCCCTTTGCGGCCTGGGGCAAACCATGCCGAATCCGGTCATTTCCACCCTTCTGACTTTTCCCGAGGAATACGAGGAGCATGTCCGGGACCACCACTGCCAGGCCCGGGTTTGCCGGGATCTTCTTACTTTCGCCATCAATCCGGAAAAATGCACCGGCTGTCATGTTTGCGCGGTCAAGTGCCCGACCCAGTGCATCGGGGGGGAACGGAAGAAGCCGCATTCGATCAATCTGAAAGAATGCATTCGCTGCGGCATTTGTTACGACGTCTGCAAATTCTTTGCGGTGGTGAAGCGGTGATTCGTGTACACCCGGGAATGGCGCTGAAATAAGAACAACGTAACCGTTCACGGCACGATTTCAGTGTGGTGGTAAAAACCCTGCCTTTATCGGGAAAACGGTATGCTTGTCATTCCGAACGGTAGTGAGGAATCCAGCGGTCGCAGAGGCTGAGTATAAACCGCCCCCATTTGGAAGCGTTTGCGATGCCAGAAACGAGCCGAATGTAAAGCGTTATTACTCAACCACCGATCCCGCTGGATTCCTCACTACCGTTCGGAATGACAAGCGCACGGCTTTTCCCAAAATGAAGCGCGGTTATCAGCGTGATGAAAACGAAGCCGTGAACGCTTACGCTTGTTTTTATGTAACCCCAGAGAACACAGAGAACACAGAGACCACAGAGAACCGCCTTTTGATACGGACACGGTGGGGGATGCATTCTTTTGTCATGATAGTTTAAAATTGAAAATAAAAGCAAAAATAACTGTATTCAGAAATCACCGTCTCCGTAGTTAATGGCGGTTCTCTGTGGTCTCTGTGTTCTCTGTGGTTAAATAAAACCGGTCAACTTATTTTAACGCGGTGCCTTGGCGTGCGTCAGTCATTCTAACCCGAAATCCAGCCCCAAGGAGCCACCATGCGGAAGCTCAGTGGCATACAGGACAAGATTCTCTACGTCTACATCATCATCATCGGCTGCTTCCACCTCTACACCGCCTACTTCGGCAGCTTCGAAGCTTATCTCCAGCGGGACATCCACCTCGCCTTTGTCCTGCCCCTGGCCTTCCTGTTGTTTCCCATGACGAAATGGTCCAGTAAGGACCGGATTCCTTATTACGACTGGATCCTCGCCGCCCTCTCGGCCGCGCCGGGGATTTACGTAATTCTGCATTACGACGACATTGTCAATAGAATTCAACAGGTCGACCCCCTAACCCCGGCGCAAATCGTGTTTGGCGCGTTGTTGGTGGTGATGATTTGGGAGGGCTGCCGGCGGATTGTCGGTTGGCCGCTCCCGGTCATAGCCATTATTTTCGTCGCCTACATGTTTTTTGGCGATCGTTTCGAGGGGCTATTGCAGGGGTTGGCCTTCAGTCCCGAGGAAATCATAGAACAGCTTTACCTTACCGACGAAGGGATTTTCTCGATGCCCCTGGGGGTGTCGGCGACCTTCGTCATGGTCTTTCTCATCTTCGGCGGCTTCCTCGAAACGAGCGGCGCCGGAGCCTACTTCATGGAACTGGCCCAGGCCTTCACCGGCTCCCGGCCGGGCGGCCCGGCGCAAATCGCCGTGGTCGGTTCCTGCCTTTTGGGTTCGATCAACGGCTCCGCCGTGGCGAACGTCTACGGCACCGGCACCTTCACGATTCCCCTGATGAAAAGATTGGGTTATCCCGCCGCCTACGCAGGGGCGGTGGAGGCGGTGGCATCTTCAGGGGGGCAGATTATGCCGCCGGTGATGGGATCGGGGGCGTTCCTGATGGCGTCGTTTTTGGGGATTCAGTACCGGGACATTATCATCGCCGCGTTTTACCCCGCGCTACTGTATTATGGGGCGATACTTCTCATGGTGCGGTTGGTGGCGTTGAAGCACGGCATGCGGGGGATTGACCCGGCGGAATTGCCGGCGAAGAAAGAGGTGCTGAAGCGTAGTTACCTGCTTCTGCCGATAGTGGCCCTCATCTATTTTCTTCTGGCCGGATATACGCCGATGCGGGCGGCCCTGATTGGCATAGCCGTGACCTGGCTGCTGTCCCTGCTGGACGCCAAAACCAGGATGGGACCGAAGAAGATTCTCGACGCCATTTACGCGGGGGCGAAGGGGATTCCCCTGGTGTGCCTGGCCTGCGCTTGCGCGGGGATGGTGCTGGGGTCGGTGGCGTTGACGGGGATTGGCGGCAAGCTGGTGGGTTTTGTGCTGTCTTTTTCCAAGGATGTGCCTATACTGGCCCTGTTTTTGGTGATGCTGGTGTCGCTGGTTTTGGGCATGGGCTTGCCGACCACGGGGGCGTACATTCTGGCGGCGGCGTTGGGGGCGCCCATATTGGTGAAGATGGGCTTTCTACCGCTGGCGGCCCACATGTTCGTTTTCTATTACGCCATAATTTCGAATATCACGCCGCCGGTGGCGCTGGCGGCATATGCGGCCAGTAGCATTGCCGGGGCGGGTCCGAACGAGACCGGCTTTACGGCGATGAAATTGGGATTCTTGGCCTTTATCGTGCCGTTTGCGTTTTGTTTCGATCCCGGGCTCCTGCTGCAGGGCAGCTGGTACGTCAATACATTGGGCGTCATCAGCGGCATTGTCGCCATGTTCAGTTTGGGATTTGCGCTTATTGGTTACATCGACCGGCCGATCTCCTGGCTGGTGCGGATAATTCTGGTGGCGTCGGCGTTGCTGGTTTTGACGCCGTATCCGGCCGGCATTGTGGCCGGGACGCTGATTTTGCTTGCCGTTTACGCGTGGTCGCGCCTGGGCAGAAAAAACCAGGCCGGGGTGGCGGGTTAGTTATTGGCAGGATGGGGGGGGAAGAATTGTGAGGCTGTCCATAGATACCCAGGCGTTGATGCGGGCGGTGGAATGCGTCGTTTCTTTTTTCTTGATTGGCTTGTTGGGTTATCAGTTAACCAAGCGCAAATGGTTCAGCGAGGATACGTCGATTCTATTATCGCGTTTCACTTCGCAGATAGTGATTCCCCTCAACCTGTTCTACAACATCAACGTCACCACCTCGAAGGGGGCGTTTCTGCCGCTCCTGCCGTACATGTTCATTCCCACCGTGTCCATTATATTGGTGATGTTGATCGCCGCCGCGGTGGCGCGGGGCATTGGCATGGAGCGTTCGCACCGGAGCGTGTTCATCACCGCCTGCGCCTGTTCCAACACGATCAACATCGGTCTGCCGATCAATTTAATCCTGTTCGGCAGCGAAGCGCTCACTTCGGTTCTGGTTTATTACATGGGCAACACCGTGATGTTCTGGACGGTGGGGAATTATCTTCTGGCCGCCGACGCGCCGGGCGGGGCGAAGCCGCGGGTGTTTAGTTGGTCGACGCTTCGCCGCATTTTCTCGCCGCAGATCATAGCTTTTTTGGCCGGCTTGTTTCTCTTGAGTTTGAATGTGCGGATTCCGCCGCTTCTGGGGATTGCCGCCAGTCAGGTCGGCGGCATGACCACGCCCCTGTCCATTCTTTGCATCGGGATCGCCATCTACCTGGCTGGGATTCGGAATATCCGGCTGACCCGGGACATCGCCCTGATTAGCCTGGGCCGATTTGTCCTCAGTCCCCTGATTGTGGCCGGGCTCCTGTATTTTTTCCCGGTCCCGGACATCATGCGGAAAGTTTTCATTCTGCAATCGTCTTTGCCGCCGATGACCAATATCGCCTTGTTGGCCATCCAATATCGTTCCGACGCCAAATTCGCTTCCATCGCCATTTCCTTCTACACTCTGGCGGCGTTGTTGACGGTGCCGATCTTCATGCTGCTTATCGGAAGCTGAGGCGGCCTTGCCGCAAGGGAAACGCCGCCTGAAAAAGGCGGCGTTCGGTTAGTTCGGAAAACGGAAAACAGGTAAGCGGACGTCCGAAATAAATTGGTTCTCTAATATAAGGTATTTTAGAGTGGAAATCCGAATTCATTCCCTGGTCCGATAAGGGGGATTAAATATCCAAACCGCCGCCTTCTTCCGTCGACAGGGTGAGGAGGTCGAATTCGCCTTCTTCCGCCGGCAGTTCTTCCGCCTCGGGGATTTCCAGCCAGATTTTCTTTTCCAAAACCTCGCGGCACACGGCCGATAACAAGGCTTCGCCCGGCTGGCGCTCGACCAGGAGGTGCCCCCCGTTGTTAATCGCCCTCAGGCGTTGGGCAACCAAATAGGTGAGGCGGGCCTTGCCGCCGGCGGCTTCGGATAATTTGTCCAACTGGAGGGTATGGAGCGAATCATAAATGGCCACAGTGTCGATTCTCCTAGAACGGCTGGTACAAAAAAACACCGCCTCGCCTTTGCGCCGGCAGGGTTGCCTAAGGGCTTAAACGAGGCTGGTTTATAAAACTTCTGCATCTTTTGGAAAAAAACCCCTCCCCAAAAATCGGCAATGCGGTACAATACCCAGCAATCCCAAAGGTAAAGTGCCGCGTGCCGAGATATTTTTGCCAAAATACAGGCGAAGTCAAGGGGCAATTGTCTCCGGGCCGGTAATTTTAACCTGCTGGCGTTTGGTCGGTAAAAAGAAGCGGCGCTTCCCACTCTTTCCCCCTGAGGGTTCGGATTAAAGTTGTCAACTTATTTCGTGGGGAAACTTGAGCGATTTTTCGATTTTTTTTGTTTTTATTCAAGGAATTTTCTTGCCGGCTCCGATATAATCCTTGCGGGATCGCGGATGCGGGAGCAATGAAAATTCTGTCGCGTGCGGATTACCGCCATTCCCAAAAAATCAGCAAAAATCAGGGTCCGGTGAAATCCGGCGGCATCCTAATCGGAGGAAACAAATCATGAAGAAAGTGCTCGGCCCAATTTTCGCCATGTCGCTGGCGGTCGTCATCGGAGCGGGCGCTGGCGCGCTTGCCGAGGATGTTTACAGCATCATCCCCTCCGATTACGGCAATGATTCCATCGGGTCGCAATTGAGTTACGATTCCTTTCACCAGACCATCAAGCGCCGTATGGAAGCCCTGCGCATCGGTTCCTTTGGCGCTTCCTTCGGCGGCCGCGCGCCGGCTCCGGTCCGGTACGGCGGCGGTTACAGCGGGGGCTATGGCGGCAGTTACAGCGGCGGCTATCGTCAGCCCAGCAATTATGGCGGACAGCCAAGCTACAACAACCCCAGCTACGGCGTATACGGCAATCCCGGCGCCAGCGTGGGCGGCGGCACCTTCACCGCCCCGCAGGTCAATTTCGGCGGCCAGTCCTACGGCGGCCAAACCTATACCGCCCCCAGTTACAACGCCCCGAGTTACAACGGCGGCGGCGTTTACGAAGGCCAGGGCGTGAATACCTACGGCAGCGACTACAACACCCAAAACAGCAGCTTCGCGCCCGCCTACGGCAACGGTTATTCCTCCACCTTCGCGTCGGATTCGGCCTTCGCCGCCCCGAGTTATTACGGCGATTACCGCCGGCGTCAGCTGGATTGCGTCTACTATTCCGGCTTCACCATTTGGGCCGACCTCTACGCCACCTGGGGCAAGCAAAGCAGCAACGGTTGGGAAGACGGCTACAAATACCGCACCTTCGGTCCCGCCATCGGCTTCGACTGGACCAACGGCCCCCTCTCCCTCGGTCTCGCCACCACCTACAACTGGGGCAAGCTCGACGGCAACGACTACAACCACAACCGCAGCCTGCGCACCTTCGGGGTTGAAGGCTATGTCCAGTACAACACCGACGTCTTCTATGTCAACGGCACCCTGGGCTATGCCCATAACAAATTCAGTTCCGACCGGCAGAACTCTTACATGTGGAACAGCACCAGCCGCAATTATTATTCCGACTACACCCGCAATTATACCAATTCCGCCAGCTACAGCTCCAATTCCTTCAACATCGAAGCCGAATTCGGCTGGAAGTTCTTCTATCGCGGCTGGAACATCAGCCCCCACGCGGGTCTGCGCTACTACCATGACAATCGCGGCAGCTTCACCGAAAACACCGGCTACTACATAAACGGCACCTACGCCAACCAAAACGTCCTGTCCATGAGCAGCAAGAACTACCATGTGTTGGAAATGCCCATCGGGGTGAATGTGAACTATCCGATTGCCGCCGGCAACGGCACGTTCTGGGTTCCCCGCATCGGCTTCGCCTGGATTCCCCAATTGGCCCGCACCGGTGGCGATTCCGACGGCAATGTCCTCAATCCTTCGTCTGACGCCATCGACCCCCGTAACGGCCAGGGCTACGGCGATAACACCTACGGTTACCCCTACTCCTGGTCCAGCAATCGCCGCGCTTCGCAAGGTTTCCAGTTCAGCGTGGGGTTGGAGGCAAGGTTGACCAAGTCCTTGACCGGCCACATCGATTACGACATAAACTTCCGTTCCGGCGCGCATGAACATTACTGGAAAATGGGGGTTGGCTTCACCTTCTAGCAAAGTTACCCTTATCTTGCTCCTCTCTCTCGTCATCCCCATGACGAGTTGGCGGGCGGCTTGGAGCCGCCCGTTTTTTTATGGGCCGGGGGCGGCAATTTTTTGTATTTTAGCATGGTTCATTCCGATTAGCCTCTTATTTCTTATTCGATAATGCATTTTCTTTATTGCAGTTGCAAAAAGGCAGATCGATTTTTTAGGTTTTGGTTAACAGCATCAAAATGCCAAAATATGCTTCGATATTCCTAGCATACTCCACCCTTCGCATGGTATACTTCGATTATTGGCTGGGATCGATAACCCACACCTTTTTCCAAACCCATTCCGTAAATAGAGGAGAGACCATGGCGGCAGACCTTGGCATGATTAGCGAAAGCTTGCAAAAAGGCAAGGCGAAGGACGTTGAGAAACTGGTCAAGGAAGCGCTCGAGGCCGGCGTTCCGGTGCGGGACATCCTCGAAAAGGGCCTCATCTCCGGCATGGGCATCATCGGCGAAAAATTCAAAAACAACCAGGTCTACGTCCCCGAAGTCCTCATCGCCGCCCGCGCCATGAACAAGGGCATGGCGGTACTCGAACCCGCCATGATCCAGGCCGGGGTCAAGCCGTTGGGAACGGTGGTCATCGGCACGGTCAAGGGCGACTTGCACGACATCGGCAAGAACCTGGTCGCCATGATGTTCAAAGGCGCCGGCTTCAAGGTGGTGGATCTGGGGACCGACGTGCCGCCGGAAAAATTCGTCACCGCCGCCACCGAAAACAATGCCTGCATCGTCGGCCTTTCCGCCCTCCTCACCACCACCATGCCTGGCATGCGGGATTGCGTCGAAGCCCTCAAGACCGCCAATTGCCCCGCCAAGGTCATGGTCGGCGGCGCGCCGGTAACCCAGGCCTTCGCCGACGAAATCGGCGCCGCCGCCTATTCGGCCGACGCCGCCAGCGCGGTGGACGCCGGCAAGAAATTGATTGGCGCTTAATCCGCCGAGAGTTGCTTGACAATTTTTAGCGAACATTCGAAAATGGACGATGGATGACCGGCGGGTTGTCCATCGTTTTTTCATTCTTCATCCTCCCAGGATACCCGGTTCTTTCGCGGGCATTTACTCTTTTTTACCTCCGTTCAGGCGGTAAAAAAGATTTTTCTGCGAGATGCCGGCCGAATTCCAGAAAGGCCCGCATGCGTTGGCTTGACAACGAGCGTAGAATTGCGATTACCGGGCTGGCCGGCGCCGGCAAGACGGTGTTTCTCCTCTCCCTCCTGCAGCACATGGAGCATTTCGATCCGGCGCGGTTCCATTTGCGGGATGGGGCGGAAGTGCGGGCTTTTCGCGAGTTGCCTTCTTCGCCCGGTTCTTTTGCCGCGTTTCCCCGCACCAGAATGCGGGCGCGGCTGATGGAGCAGCAGAATGTGGGTTGGCCCGAAAAAACGCGGGACATATACAATTACCATTGTTCCTTCGATTACTCCGAATTGGGGCTAACCAGCCGGCTGTGGAACAGCGTTTTGCAGGGGGCTTGGCTGCCGTCGCGGGTGGAGTGGGATATTTTGGATTTCCCCGGCGAGCGTTTGTCGGACGCCTTGATCGCCAAGCATGCCAGTTTGTCGGAATGGTCCGACGAGTTGTTGGAATTATGGGATTCCTACGACCGGATTCGGAATGGCATGCAGGAGTATCGGGAGTTATTGGGTAATACGGTGCCGCCGGTGGATGTGGCGGTGTTGGACACTTACAAGAAGTGCCTGTCGGGGTTGGTCCATAACAAGAACCAGATGATCACGCCCTCCTCCTTTATGCTGGATTGCGGCACTGGGGGGGTGTTTACGGCGGCGGATGTGGAGAATTTGGGGAAGGAGCGGTTGGTGGGTTTGCCGAACGCCGAGTTTTCGCCGTTGCCGCGGGTGTTTCGCCAGGCCAATCCCGGGTTGACGGAACGGTTTTCGGCCTATTACCGGAAATACCGTGAGGAGGTGATTCTGCCGCTGTTTGACGCGATCAACAGTTGCGACACGCTGCTGGTGCTGATTGATATTCCGGGGATATTATCGGGTGGGGTCGGGCGGTACAACGATACCAATCATTTGATTGAGACTTTGGCGGGGGTGATTGTGCCGTCGAGTCTTTTTGCCACCAATGTGGACAAGGTGGGATTCATTGCCTCCAAGGCCGACATGGTGCATAGCCGGGATCAGGACAATTTGCGGGAGTTGGTGGAGGACATGATGCGGATTGCCCGCAACAAGCGTCCGGAGGTGAGGCGTTACGAGAGTTTTGTGGTGTCGGCGTCGGTGTCGGCGACCAGATTTGCGTTGGAAGGGGGGGGGCGG
>JAVBTZ010000052.1:0-9147 GCA_031555915.1 Planctomycetota bacterium | reverse complement strand
CCCTGGTTCCTAAACAACACCCGTGTTGTGGCTTCCGTGTCCGGCGGGTTGGGTTCTGGGTTTTTTGCGGTCCCCCCGTGGGGGTCGACGAATCTATCACGATACCCCGAGTAATCCTTTTCGACCATCGGAGCCCTCATGCCCATCCAAGCCCTAGTCGATCTGCAAAAAGAAATCACCCGCCTCCTCATCGCCGGCGCCAGATTCGCCCACGCCGACCCCCGCCTGGAAAAACTCGCCGAATCCCTGAAACCCCTGGCCGACAAATCACCCGTCTTCAAAAAACTGGCCGGCGACCTCCGCAACCTCGCCGGCGCCAAACCACCCGACGCGGCACCCCGCCTCGCCGCCCTCGCCGTCCTCCTCCACTCCGTCCTGAATACCCAAGGCGACCTCCTCGAACCCGGACAGAATAAGCTCCCGCAAATCCCCATCCAGCCCCTGTCCGAAAGCCAAACCCACCTGTCCTACCTGGAACTGGCGCCCCTGAGAGACCTCGCCGGAGCCGGCTCCAGCCGACTCGAACTGGCCGAACTCGCCTACCAACAGGGCCTGTTCGCCGACCTCCGCGCCATCCCCTTACTCGATTCCCTCCTGTCCGACCGCTACACCGAACTGGCCGAATACATCGCCAACACCGTCCTGCCGGGCGTGGGAATAAGCGCCGCGCCCCTGATTCGGCTGAACTTCCGCTACGAGGACAACGTCGCCCAGGCCAGGCGGATCCGGGTACTCATCAAGGACGATTTCGACGAACTGCCGGAAATGGTGAAGCAAATTTTCGCGGGAAAATTCCCCCTCCTGCAAGTGGAAGCCGTCGCCTATCTGGCCAAAAACCCCGAAAATGCATCCTTCATCCTCTCACTCGCGGGCGAACGGAACAAGAGCCTGCGCCACGCCGCCTACCTGGGCCTGGCCGCCCTGGGTACCGACCCGGCCCTGGCTTTTCTCAAAAAAGTTTACTTCGACAACAAACCCGCCGGCGACCGCGGCCCGGCGGCCCGGGCCTTGGCGGAGATGCGCCTGGAACAGGATAACGCCGAGTTGATTGGGGAACTCATGCGTCCCGCGCAGGAAACGTTTTACGAACTCACCCGCATCTCCGGGGTAAGCGCAGCAGATCATCTTCGCAATCATCTGATCGAAGTCCAACTGGCGACGCGAACTATCAGCCAACTCATCGTCAATCTGGAAATCCTCCGGCGTAAGCACTGCGACCGGGTGCCGAAGTTCCTCCGCGAAATAGTCACGAATCCCCGCCTGGGCGAGCTCTGGCGCGTTTTAGTCGGTCCCGCCGCCGACCGGGTCGCCGCGGAAGCGCGCCTGGCTGCGCTGTTCGGCGATTTGGTGCAGGAAATCCGCGGCCTCGCCGCCGGCCTGGACCAGGAGGCCGCCCTGAACTTCTACGCCGAAGCCATGCCGCAGGCCGATCCGGAAATTTTTCGGCCGCTGTGGGAGGACTATCTCCGGCTAGCCCTTCAGGTTTGGCCCAAGGATAAGGCGAGGGAAATCTTCGCCCCCGCCTTCCTTGCGGAAAAGTTCACCCCCGAGATGCTGTTCACGGCCTGTTTCCGCCACCCGGCCGGCCCCGACGTCGATACCGAGAGCTACAGGCCGAACCCTTCGCTTCTGGCGCCGGATTGGGCCAAGCCCCTGTGCCAGGCCTTGCGGAATGCCGACCCCCTGGCCATGGACCCCGTCTACCTCCTCGCCCTCATCGACGCCTGCGAACCCCCGGACAGCGCCGGCTGCCTGGACTTTTTCGCCAAGCTCCGCCCGGAAAAAGACAACGCGCCTTACGAATCCATGCGCTTACGCGTGCTGGCCGCAAGAGGCCACCCCAAACGCTACGACTACATTTTGCAGGCGCTTGATAACTTCGGCAGCGGCTACCTGGCGACGCGGCTTCTTAAAAAAGACTGGCTGTGGCGGGGCTGTCCGAAAAAGTACGCCGAACGCTTTCGCCAGGCGGGCGAGAGGAACGGAAACAACTTTCTCCTGGAAATCGCCGAAAGGATCGAGGCGGGAGAGAGTAAGCCGCCGCGCGAAAATTAGTTGACCGGTTTTATTTAACCACAGAGAACACAGAGACCACAGAGAACCGCCTTTATACCGGTATCGGCTTGAAATGGTGAAAATTCTTGTCGGCTATCTCGAACGGTTACCTTTGGTAAAAACCGTACAATTGTCATTCCGAGCGGTAGCGAGGGATCCAGGGGTCGCAGGGGCTGAGTAAAAACGCTTTACATTCGGCCCGTCGTGGCGGTCCCATCGCAGCCAAATGGGGACGGTTAATACTTCAGCTACTGCGACCCCTGGATTCCGCGCTACCGCTCGGAATGACAATAGATCGGTTTTTCCCTAGGGCAATTGTTTGGGATAGCCGATAAGAATTTTCACCATTTCGCGGCGTTGTCGGCATAAAACAGCCCTGGTTATTTTTGCGCGGCTCCTAATCTCCGCTTCGACCTTGCGCCGTAACCGTCGGGGGAATATAATTTTTTGCTGACGAAACAACCGCAAAACCTTGGCGAGGACCTTAAAATTATGGATACGGTAAATGTGCGCTCGCACCTCAAGGGGGTCGGGAGGGCCAAGGAATTCGTGCAAAATTATTGCCGCTGCCACGAAGTCCCCGCCAGCCTGGCCGATAATTTCTGCATCATCCTCGACGAATTTCTTTCCAACATCATCCCGGCCGCCACCTCGCCCCGCATCAGCCTGACTATCGACAAAGCCGCCCCCGCCGGCGCGGACGCAGGCCAAACCGCCGTCCCGCCCCGCCGGCTCGTTTTCACCTCCGCCCACGCCGGCCCCCGCTACGACATTTCCGACGAAAACAACCTGGTCTGGCCGGAGGAGGAAGTAAAAGCGAAATTCAGCGTCCTCACCCTGCACCGCCTGCACAAGTACCTCGACCAAATCGAATGCCGCTACGAAAACGGCGAAAACATCGTTACCCTTGCCAAGGATTTGTAACTGGAGTTTTGTAAAATCAAAAACCCCGGAAATTCGGGCAAGAACGATTTTTGCAAAGTGACGATTGGCGGTTAAATCGTCACTTTGCAAAACTTCAGTCAGTAATCCTGCCGCAATCTGGAGATGCAAATGGAATTGTCCATTCACCCGCACGATCGCTACACCCTCGTCGCCCCGCAGGGACGCATCGACACCAACACCGCCCCCATCCTCGAAAAGGAACTCACCGCCCGTCTCGCCGAAAAGAAAAACTGCATCGTCGATTTCACCGGCGTCACCTACATCTCCAGTCTCGGACTCCGCACCATCATGGTCGCGGCCAAATTCGCGGCCAGTCACCACTGCCAGCTGGTCCTCTGCCACATGACCGGCGTCGTAAAGGGCGTCTTCGAAATTTCCGGCTTCCACACGATCCTCAACATCGTCCCCGACCTCGCCGCCGCCGCCGCCAAACTCGACGGAGCCAACCCATGAACTGGTACCGGCCAGGCTTGGAAGAATTCGCCGCTTATACCGGCAAATATAAACTCTGCATGCAAATGGGTTCGGAAAGCTCCCACCTGGCCATCTGGTGCTACGTGGATGAAAGCAACATCCTCCGCGCCCTGCACAAGGACCTCTACTGGCACCAGGCCGACTACCAAAACCGCCGCGTCTGGTATCCGCCCGTCGGCGAATGGGAACGGGACGATTGGCCGGAACTCCTTACGGAAAACGTCCCGCCCGGCACCACCTTCGCCTTCATGCCCGAACTCCTGGTCCAACGCTGGCGCCAGGAATTGGCCGCCCGCATCACCATTGACGACATGCGCGAGGAATGGGACTACCTCTACAGTATCGACCAGCAAATCCGCATGGAAGGCCAGGCTTTCGCCAATATCCGGAAACGCGTCAAGAAATTCCTGAAAAACAATTACGAATACCGCGACGTCACCCGGGCCGACATCCCCGAACTCCTCGAATTCCAGAACGCCTGGATGAAAACCAACGTCGAGGAAGGCGCCGCCGACGAAAGCCTCCTCTCGGACGACCGCACCATCAAGAAAATCTTCGACCACTGGGAGGAACTCCCCACCATGTACGGCGCCCTCCTGAAAGTCGACGGCAAGGTCGTCTCCTACGCCCTGTCGGAGGAACTGGAGGACTACCTCCTCAGCGGCCACCTCCTCAAGGGCGACTACAATTATCCCGGTGTCTACCAGGCCATGAACCACCTCCTCTACCAGAACTCCCTCTCCCGCTTCTCCATCTCGAACGACTGGGGCGACGGCAACTACGAATCCCTCCGCCAAGCCAAACTGAACTGGAACCCCATCGGCTTCATCCGCAAATACTTCGTTACCTGGAACGGATAACCCCACAATGGAAGACGAAATCGTCATCGACGAACGCGCCGCCAAGGAATTGGTCCAGGAGTCCATCCCCCGCCTGCTGGTATCCTACTCCACCCCCGCCATTATCGCCCTCCTCGCCCTGGCCGCCTATGAAACGGTGGACAGTCTGTTTGTCGGGCGTTATGTGGGGGACCGGGGGCTGTCGGTGGTGATGCTCGGCTTCCCCTTCTTCATGCTGCTGCACGCGGCCTGCAACATCGTCAAGGTAGGCGCCACTTCCATCCTGTCCCGCCAGCTCGGCGCCGGCGACGCGGCCGCGGCCAGGAAAACCATCGGCAACACCCTGGGCGGCCTGACGGCATTTGGCGTGATTATCGCCGGAGTGGGTTACCTCCTCACCATCCCCATCCTGCAGCTCTGCGGCGCCCCGCCCGACCTCCTGGCGGAAGCCAAGGAATACTCCGGCGTCATCGTCCTGGGCGCCCCCTTCCTTTTCCTCTGCTTCGGCACAAGTTCCCTCCTCCGCGCCACCGGCCACCCCAACAAGGCGTTGTATGTCATTCTGGTTTCGTGCGGCATCAACATCCTGTTCGACTGGCTTGCCGTGGGGGTTTTGGGGTGGGGAGTGTTCGGCGCGGCCTTTGCGACCGTCCTGTCGCAGGTGGTGGGAGCGGTATACGGAGTGGAACATTTTCTTCGTAAAAACGCCGAATATCCCCTGAAGCGTTCCGACTTCACCGCCTCGTATTCTCTCCTCAAGGATATGTGCGGCATCGGCTTCGGTTACGCCGCCCTGGAACTCAACCTCATCATCACCGTCATCGTCATGCTGAACATGCTCACCCGCTACGGCGGCGAAAACGCCCTGGCGCAAAACATGGTGGTGGAAAGCTGCATCGCCTTCCTCTACCTGCCGCTGTCCGGCGTCGACGAGGCGCTCCAGCCGATTATCGGCTACAATTTCGGGGCAGGGAACAAACAGCGGACCCGCCAGGCCATTTTTTACGCCCTGGCCGCGTCGGCGGTGTTTTTGCTGCTGGCCTTGCTGGTGGTGCAGGCGGGAGCGGAAATTATCTCCTCCTTCTTCGTCGACGACGATCCGGAATTTGTCAGCGCCACCTCCCGCGCCTTACGCATCGTGTTCATTCTGGCGCCGCTGGTGACGGGAGTGTTTATCGTGCCGGGCATCCTCAGCGCCTTGGGCGAAGCCAAGGAAAACCTCTGGCTGACCATCGGTTCCCAGGTGTGCGTGCAAATCCCCGCCCTCCTCCTCCTGCCGCGGTTCATGGGCGTGGACGGAGTTTGGTATTCCTTCCCCCTCTACGACATCGCCGGCGCGGCCCTGGGAATTTGGTTGCTATGGCGCTGCCTGCGGCGGCACGGTTTGGTGGCGGCGAATTAATGAAGGTTTTATTCTTGAAATTATGTTTCGCCCGGTTATGATGGCTGCAATACCAATACAAATTAATGTGCATGAACCCAAAAACTCCAAGTAGACTTGTTGAGAAAGTGTAACGAGTCAGAACGTCCACATCGAAGCAGTTCGGTCGTTATTTCGTGTATTGTACTATAAGGTACAATACGCTCGCCGTTCCGCCGCAAGCGCCATGCGCGTACACTTCCTTCAACCACCTTGCCCTGTCGTGATCCGAATGGTTTTCAGTCCATTTCAGGAGAATTGTTATGCGTAAAATGATCTTGGCCGCTGTCGTCGCCCTGGTCGCCGCCGCGTTGGCGGTGCCGGCTTTTGCCCAGGACGCCTTAAAGCCGCCGAAGTATGTGTTCGTCTTCATCGGGGACGGAACCTCCTTCCCCCAGCGTAACGCCGCCGAGTTTTACCGCGCCAGCAAGGACGCCACCCCCGACGTCGAACCGGCCATCCTCCGCGCCCAAAAGGTAATTTCCAAAGACACCGGCATCACCACTTTCAAGCCTTCCACCAAACGCCTGGTCATGAACACCTTCCCCGCCCAGGGCATCTCCACCACCTATTCCTCCAACTCCCTCATCACCGACTCCTCCTCCTCCGGCACCGCCATCGCCACCGGCCGGAAAACCCGCGACGGCGTCGTCGGGATGGACGCCGAAGCCCGGGTCAAGTTCACCTCCATGGCCAAACTCGCCAAAGCCAAAGGCAAAAAAGTCGGCATCATCACCTCCGTCTCCCTCGACCACGCCACCCCCGCCTCTTTCTATGCCAGCCAGCCGAGCCGCAACGATTATTATGAAATCGCCCTCCAGGCCCCGGCCACCGACTTCGACTACTTCGCCGGCGGCGGCTTCAAACAGCCCAAAGGCAAAAACGGCGACCAGAAGGACGTCTTCGACATCTTCAAGGAATACGGCTACCACATCGCCAAGTCCCGCCCCGAATTCGAGGCCATTTCCAAATCCAAAGGCAAAGTCCTGGCGATCAATCCGGTCCTGGACAACGACGAAGCCCTTCCTTACACCGTCGACCGTGAAGCCGGCGACATGAGCTTGGCCGAGTTCGTCAAGAAAGGGATCGACGTCCTGGACAACAACGAAGGCTTTTTCATGATGGCCGAAGGCGGCAAGGTCGACTGGGCTTGCCACGCCAACGACGCCCTCTCCGCCATCATGGAAGTCATCGCCTTCGACGAAGCGGTCGAAGTCGCCTTTGACTTCTATCTCCAGCACCCGAACGACACCCTCATCGTCGTCACCGGCGACCACGAAACCGGCGGCATGACCGTCGGCTTCGCCGGCACCCGCTACGACACCTTCCTCGACCGCATCAACAATCAGCAGGGTTCCTACCTCGCCTTCAACGAGGTGGTCAAGAAATTGAAAAAGGATTATCCCAACGCCACCGCCGAGGACGTCCTCCCCACCATCCGTGATTTCTTCGGCCTCGAACTCCACTCCGCCGACGATTTGCAGCGCCTGCAGAAAGACGCCGCCGCCGGCGACATCAACGCCATCAACCGCATGAAATACGCCCTCCAGAACCATGAACTCGAAAAAATCAAAAAAGCCATCGCCATGAGCTGGACCGAAAAGAAGAACCGGCCTTCGGACGACTTCTACTACATGAACTACGGCTCCTACGAGCCCCTCACCGTCGCCCTGACGCAGATCCTCAACAACAAGGCCGGCATCGCCTGGACCACTTTCTCCCACTCCGGCTTGCCCACTCCGGTCTCGGCCATCGGCGTCGGCTCCGAAAAGTTCGTCGGCCACTATGACAACACCGACATTTTCAAGAAGGTGGTGTCCATCGCCTACTAAGCCGTCTTTTCTGCCAACCGCAATAAGAATAAACTCCGGGAGGCGCGATGCGATCGTGCCTCCCCTTTTCATAATTTTATAAAAGGTGTTTCGATGTCACGTTTCCTCCGCACTGCCGCCGTTTTTTTCGCTTACGGTTCGACGAAAAAGGACCTCGTCTTTTCCTGCATCGTCGTAACCGCCTGCCTCATCCTCTGGTTTCTCCCCACCGGGTTCGAGGACCGCCTGCCGCAGTCTTCCTTAAAGTTGAAAGGGAGGGTGGTCGAGGTCGACAACTCGATGGTCACCCACCACGGCCTCATCAACGTCGGCGGGCAAAGCCTCGAGGTCGAACTCCTGGAAGGCCCCTTCAAGGGGCAGGTGGTAACCGCCCACAACAACTACCTGGGTAAACTCGAATTGGACAAGGAATTTGTCCCCGGCGACCTGGCCCTCATGAATGTCTCGGTAGAAGCCGGGAAAATCGTTTGGGCCAATGCCGCCGACCACTACCGTCTGACTTACGAATGGCTGCTCCTCGGCCTTTTTGCCGCCTTCCTCATCCTCTACGGCGGCTTCACCGGCTGCCAGGCCCTCCTTTCCTTTGTCTTCACCGGCCTCTGCATCTGGAAAATCCTCATCCCCATGCTCCTGAAGGAGTACGACCCCATCGTCGTCACCTTCGCCATCGTCGTCACCCTCACCGCCGTCATCATTTTTCTGGTGGCGGGAATCAACCGGAAAGGGCTGGTGGCTTTCCTTGGCGCTTCCATCGGCCTCGCCGTGACTTGCGCCCTGGCGATGCTTTTTGCGGGTCCGCTGAAGGTCAACGGGGCGGTGCGGCCTTTTTCGGAGACGATCCTTTTCGCCGGTTTTGGCGGCCTGAACTTGACCCGAATTTTCCTGGCCGGGATTTTTCTCTCCTCCTCCGGCGCGGTGATGGACCTCTCCATCGACATCTCCTCGGCCATGAACGAGGTGGTGCTGCATAAACCCGGCATCACCCGCCTGGGACTCCTCAAATCCGGGGTCATGGTTGGGCGGGCGGTTCTTGGCAGCATGACCACCACCCTCATCCTGGCTTATTCCGGCGGTTACCTGACCATGCTCATGCTGTTTATGGGCCAGGGCGTCCCGACCCCGAACATTCTCAACATAACTTATGTGTCGGCCGAAATTCTCCACACTCTGGCCGGCAGTTTCGGGCTGGTGCTGGTCGCCCCGTTGACGGCGATTATTGGGAGTCTCCTGTATGTTCGTAAAAACCCGCTTCCGTAAATTTTGCCAAAGGAAAATGCCATGACCGACCCGCACAATCAACCTCACGCCAAGGATGCGAAAAAGGCCAAGCCGGCCGACCCGGGCCAGGCCGCCGCCAAGACTCCCGCCCGCGCCAAAGGATCGGGGGTGGGCGATCCGCATGCAGTCGACCTGGATGCGGCCACCCCCGCCCCGGCCCCGGCCGCTTCGGTCAAGGCGAAGCCGGCCAGCGCCGCTTCCCACAAGAAACACCCCGGTTCGGATCCCCCCGCTGTGCCTGCCGATGTTTCCCCCCCCTACGAACGCAGGGCCGTGCGGGATTGCAAGACTCCCCAGCGGGCGC
>JAVBTZ010000180.1:0-22901 GCA_031555915.1 Planctomycetota bacterium | reverse complement strand
CGTAAAGCCTAAATTTGCGAGTGATTTTTCGTTTTCGTGCCCTTGGGCAAGGCGAAGCTTCGCAGGCAATATCGAATATATTGTCAAGAAGCTTCAACGCAGACCAAGGGCACGAAAACGGAAAAGCACTCGTAAATTTAGGCTTTACGGGGCACTAGCCCTGATTTGCGCGCCGGTGGTGGGGCTGATTCCCGCCGTCGCCACCGCTCCCGCCCTGATTTACGTTGGCTGCCTGATGATGAGTTCCGTCAAGGCGGTCGACTTCTCCGAACCCACCGACGGCATCCCCGCCTTCCTCACCATCGTCATGATGCCCCTGACCTACTCCATCGCCAACGGCATCGCTTTCGGTTTGATCGCCTTCGTCTGTTGCAAGCTGCTGACCGGCCGGGCCAAGGAAATCAAGATCCCCACCTACATCGTCGCGGCGCTCTTCATCCTGCAGTTTGTCCTGCGGTAAAGCGGTGAATTAGGCGCAGCGCAAAAATAAGTTGGTTAGTTTTATTAAACCACAGAGACACAAAGGGCACAGAGAACCGCAACGGAAAACTTAATAGTATCTAAAATAAAAAGTGGTTTGTGGTTGTGGTTCTCTGTGTCCTTTGTGTCTCTGTGGTGAAATAAACTTTTCTCCATTTCGTTCCACAGCCGCTCTAGTTTCGCCGGGTTTGTTTTACGCCTGGTCCGCCATTTCCGCCAGCGCCGCGAGCGCCCGGTCAATTTCCCCCTCGGTATTGAAATGCGAAAAGGAAAACCGCACCGCCCCCTGGCGTTCGGTCCCAAAGCGTTCATGCAGCAAGGGGGCGCAATGCAGGCCCGGCCGCACCGCCATGCCGCAGCGCTCCTCCAGTTCCGCCGCCACTTCCGCGGAATCCCTCCGGCTAAGATTCAACGCCACCACCGGCGTCCGTTCTGGCGCGGCGAGGTCGCCGTACAGGGTCAAGCCAGGGATGCGGGCGGCTCCTTCGTTAAAACGTTTCGCCAAAGCGTCGGCGCGGGACCATAGCTTCGCCGGAGTCTCCTCCTGGACGTAACGCACTCCGGCCAGAAGTCCGGCCAGGCTGTGGGCGTTCATGGTGCCGGCTTCGAGAAGTTCGGGAAGTTCTGAGGGCGGTTCTTTACTAAAAGCATCTCCGCCGCCGCCGACCAGAAGCGGCCGCGGTTTGAAACGTTCGCTCAGGGCGAGGCCGCCGGTCCCTTGCGGGCCGTAGAGCGCCTTGTGGCCGGTGAAGCAGAGGGCGTCGATGCCAATTTTTTCCATGTCGATGGCAATGAGGCCGGCGGTTTGCGCCGCATCGACGACCAGTAGAAGTCCCTGTTCCCGGCAGAAACGGCCGAGGTCGGCCAGGGGCGCGACGTTTCCGGTGAGGTTCGAGGCGTGGGCGATCAGGACGGCCGTGCTGTCGGGACGGCGCAGCCGGGCGATGTCCGCCAGGGTGTAGCGGCCCAGGGGGTCGACCGGGGCTATACTTAAGTTGCCTCTTCGGTATAATGGCCGCAGCAGTGAGTTATGCTCGGCGGCGCTGGTTATGAGGTGGCCGTCCAGGGAATTCACCGCGATGTTCAGGGCTTCGGTGGCGTTTTTGCAGAAGGCGAGGCGGCCGGGATCGGCGCAGCCGAAGAGGAGGGCCAGGCGGGTGCGGGTTTCTTCCAGGCAGCGTAGGGCGTTCAGGGAAGGGGGATGGGCGGCGCGGCCGGGGTTGCCGAAGTCGTTCAGGGCCTGAGCGACGGCTTCGCCGACCGAAGGTGGCTTGGGAAAGCTGGTGGCGGCGTTGTCGAAATAGATCATGAAGACGGCCTTTGTCAGTATCACAAGAAAGCATAGAAAAGAATATGTCCGACCGAAACGTCATCCTTCTCCCCCCCGACTGCCCCACCGGCGGTTGCGGCGCCAAACTCGATCCCGCGCTATTGGGGAAATTTCTTGCCGGCCTGCCCGCTTCCGCCGACCCGCGCTTGCTTGCCGGTTTCGGCCATGCCGAGGACGCGGCGGTTTACGCCCTGGCGGAGAATCTCGCCGTTGTTTCCACGGTCGACTTTTTTCCGCCCATGGTCCGTGACCCCCGCGTCTTCGGCCGCATCGCCGCCGCCAACGCCCTGTCGGACATTTACGCCATGGGGGCCGCCCCCCTTCTGGCCTTGAACCTGGTCTGTTTCCCCGAGAAAATGGCTCCGGACATTCTACGGGAAATACTCGCCGGCGGCGCCGAAAAAATGACCGAAGCCGGAACCATCCTCGCCGGCGGGCATTCCATCTATGCGGCCGGCCTGATGTATGGTTTGGCGGTGACCGGCACCGTGCATCCCGATCGTTTCCTCCGTAACCACACCTGCCGGGACGGGGACTGCCTGATCCTCACCAAAGCCTTGGGAACGGGATTGGTCCTGGCGGCGGAACGGGCGGGAATGGCTGGGGGTGAATCCGTCGCCGCCGCCATCGCCGGCATGGAGCGGCTGAACAAATACGCGGCGGAGAAATTCGCCGGTTTTACCGTGCACGCCGCCACCGACGTCACCGGTTTCGGTTTTCTCGGCCACGCGGCGGAAATGGCTGGTGACGATTGGACCCTGACGGTGAACTATGCTTCGCTGCCCCTGCTTCCCCACGCCCGGGCTTATGCGGCCGAACATTTGGCGACGGCGGCGGGACAGCGGAACCGCAATCATTTGGCGGGGAAGGTGGATTTTGGGGAGCTGCCGGAAGCGGAGCGGGAAGTACTTTTCGATCCGCAGACGTCCGGCGGGCTCCTCCTGAGTTTACCGGCGGAAATGGCGGACAGGGCTTGCGCGGCGATTCGCCGGGACGACCCCCAGGCGGCCATAGTCGGGATGGTGGAGCGGCGGGGTGAATTCGCGGTGACGGTGGTGTGAGGGCGAGTCGCAACGGGCGCGTTCTAATAAAAGCTTAGATCGGAAAAATAAATGGAAACGTTGGATCTTAGCGGCAAGCCCTGTCCCATTCCGGTAATAGAAATCAAGAAGCGCCTCGCCCATTTGCCGCCCGGGGAAAGGGTGGAAGCGCTGGTGGACGACGACATCGTCAGGCAGAACGTGCAAAAAATGGCGGTCAGTCTCGGCTGTCCCTTCCGCCACGAAGCTGCCCCCGACGGTAAAATCCGCCTCTTTGTCACCGCCGGCAAGGACAGGGGGGCGGGGGGTGAGGCTGCTGCGGGATCATTGCGGCCGGTCGTCGCCATCGGGGCCGACGGCATGGGACGGGGCGACGAAGCGCTGGGAAGGATGCTCCTGAAAAGCTTCATTTATGCCTTGACGGAAACGGAACCGGCGCCGGCGTGGATTTTTTTCTTCAACGGCGGGATTCACCTGACTTGCGAGGGTTCCGGCGCGTTGGCGGATTTGCAGAAGTTGGAACAAGCGGGCGTGAAGCTCGGTTCCTGCGGCGCCTGCCTTGACTTTCACGGCAAGAAGGAAGCGTTGCGCGTCGGCGAGATTGTCAATATGGCGCTGATTGTGGAGACGCTGGCGCGGGCGCAAAAGGTCATTAACATTTAGGGGAAGCGATGTCCGAACTGGGCGCTTCGGAAACCGTAGAAGTTGTTTTCACCTTTTCCGCCACGCGTCAGGCCATTATAGGCGAGCAGGTTCTGCTTGGGGCGGGCGTGCCGGTGCGGGTGATGGCGCGGCCTTCGGCTTTGGGGGAGGGATGCGGGATTTGTTTACGGGTGGCGGCGGCGGATCGGGAGAGGGGCGCGGAACTTCTCTTGCAAGCGGCGGTAAAAAGGGGCGGCGTTTATTTGAAAACCATAGAAAACGGCGAGATGAAATATATTTTGCTTGCGCCATGAACGCTATTTTGCCAATTGCCGCAACAATGCCGGATGGCGCATCTCAACGGTCGCATCTCAAATTTGTTACGCAACTCCGCACTCTGTTACACCGCAAACCTCCCCGCACGTCATTCCGGCGTCTAAACAGGTGCTGCACCCCCAACGGGCGGTTTCGCCGGAATCCAGGGGGATTGACCTGGACGGTAGTAGAACCACCAAGTCGTCACGCTAAAGAAGTAGTGCCGCCGTCAACGTCTATCCCCCTGGATTCCGGCGAAACCGCCCGTTGGGGGTGCAGCACCTGTTTTAGACGCCGGAATGACGTGCGGGGAGGTTTGCGGCGTGACAAGGGTTCGGAGCCGCGTAAAAAAGTTGAGATGCGCCCCTTTGCTGGTCACCGTTCCCCCGCCAACAACCTATCATAATCCTCCCGCGTGTCCAAGTCCAGGCAAACCCCCGCGTCCGCCACATCCAGCAAGCGAAGCTTTTCCCCCAGACCTTTAAGGATATCCCGGGCGCCGAGGTCGCCGCGAAGTTTTTGCACCTCGGGAAAAAGAAGCGGCGACAAGATGACCGGATTGCCGCGCCGACCCCGATACAACGGCGCGGTGGCGGGATGCCGGGGGTCGCGGCTTAATGCTTCCAGGTGGGCCTCGGCCAGCAAGCGTAGCGTTTCCGCTTGGACCAGAACCTGGTCCCCCAGTAAAACCATGGCTCCGGCAACATTCGCCGCTTGCGGTGCCGCTTGCCCTTCCGCTTTTTCCAGGCTGGCGAGACCCAGGCGAAGCGATCCGCTTAGTCCCGCCTGCCAGTCGTCGTTTACCACCCAGCGTAGGCGGGGATGCTGAAAAGCGTTGTCATTTAAAACTATTCTCCGCGTCTGCTCCCCTGCGTGACCCAACACCAGAATAATGGAAGACACGGGAAACAGCTCCGCCGCCTGCGCCGCCGTAGCCAGAACATGCCATAAAATCGGCCGTCCCCGCCAGGGCAGGAGAAGTTTGCCGCCCCCCAGCCGCCGGCCGCCGCCGGCCGCCAAAATCACCAGGGCAAAAGAGGAAGACGTCAAATCCGGCATAACAGGCAATCCAGACCTTGTTCACGGAGGGAGCCTACGTAAAATTCTTCTAAAACCGGGCGGCATATTTTCAGGCCCGCCGCCAATTCTTCGGCGACCTTATCCGTCCCGCCGGCGGCGTCGGCCTGATTGAAGAACAGGCGGCGCCGGGCCTGCTTCGGCACGTTCTTGAAAAATCCCGCCTGGCCGGCCAGGACCAGCCGCGCGTAAACTTCCGCCGTAATTTCAGCGCCAGGCCGCAATCCCGTCGCGTCGGTGAAATTTTTTCCCCGGAAAACCGTAGCTTCCGAAAACGGTTGGCGGAAGCTTTTTAAACCTGCCAGCGCCAACGCCAGGGTCGTTTCCGCCGGGATCACCGGTTCGTGTTCGGCCGGCGCTTTCAGGGGCCGACCGGCGGCGCCGTCCGCTTCCACCAGCAGGATGTCCGGCCGATAACTTAGAAACGCGGCGTCGACCGCTTCCGGCGGATAGCCTGCCAGTTTGTCGCCGCCGGCCGGGTCGGGCCGGGCGGCGAAAAGCGCCTTGCCCCGCGGCCAGCCGTACTTCAACGCTTCGGAAAGGCGGTCGTGAATCCGTACTTCCAGCCAAGCCGTTGCGGCGGCCCGCAACATTCTGGTGGTGGTGACGGCGAGAACGTTGCAGTCCTGTCGGGCAAAAGCTTCTGCCAGTTGGAAGAGAAGCGTGGTTTTGCCGCCGCCGCCAGTGAGGGCGATCAGGGAGGGCCGTTGCTTGGCCAGTTCGGTGTCCAGGCGGGTTTTGCCAATTTCCATGCTGTTTTGCCTCTACGGTCTCCTTTTTCCCGCCGTCTTCTTCTTGCCCCGCAAAATCGTGAAGCCCTGGCCGTCGTCGTCATCGGAATAAATTGGGTCGTCGGAGCGGTTTTTGTTGTGGAAAAGCTGCGGCGACAACGGCGGCGGCAGATCCGCATCTTCGGCCGGGGCCGGTTTTTTCGCCGGTTTCTTTCCGGCCGGAGTGGCTCCCGCGGTTGAAGTTCTGGCGGCGGCTTTTTTGGCCGGCGCCGAACCGGCGGACGGAACGGAACGGTTCGCCGGAACCGGCTGGGACATCGGCTGCTGCGGCTGGGGTTTTCTGGCAACGGAATCCGCCGCCGGCTGGGCGTTGCCTGGGAAAGCGGGATTGGACGTGGTGTTCGTTAGACCCGGCCTGCCGTCGGATGGGGCGGTCAGCGGCATCAAGCTTAGGCCGGAGGTCATCCCCGGCAGCATGCCGGAGGTAATGCCCGAGGAGGATATTCCGGAAGAGGAAAGGCCGGAATTACCCTGGGGGACATTGCGGGACGGCGGTTCGGGGAAGTGGCTTGGCGCCGATACCGGCGACGGAAAAGTTGTGGGCGCCGATAGGGGCGGATTCAGGTTGCCCCCGGCCGAACCCGGCCGCAAGGAATTGCTCGGCCCCGCCGGCGGGCGCAGCAAGCCGCTGGGCCCCAAAGCGTTGCCGCCGGCTGCGGATTGGGAGCCAGGCGTGCCCGTCAGGGACAAACCTCCGCCCATGCCCATGCCGCCGCGATTGAGGGAAGCGGGGGGCGTTAGCGCCGGCGCCGGCGTTTCTTTTCCGGCGGAAATGTTTAAGCCGGACGGCGAAGGCAGGCCGGGCCGTATGGCGTCGGCGGCGGGGGGGACGCCTACGGCGGGAGGCGAAGGGGCAACTGTCCGCGCCGACGCCGGCATGGCCAGAGTGGAGACCCCGGCGTTCACTTCTTCGCCCGGGTATTTTGCCGCCGGCGGGGCGGCCTTTTTGGCGAGATCGGCCAGCCCTTTGGCCACTCCCGATTCCGTATATTTTTTCGCATAGGCGGCTTCGGCTTTTTGCCGTTCGAACTCGGCTTTTTCCTTGGCGATCAGCGCGGCCTCCTCTTCCATAATGTCAAAGCGGGAGGGAGTGGTTTTTTTGTAGCTGGGGGGAGCTATGGAAGAGGTATATTCGGTGATGCTTTTCTTCGCCGCCTCTTCCTCATAGGCATAAAGCGAGGACAGCCCCGGCGGCGGCGGCACATAGGCGGCGGCGACCTCCTCCGCCACCCGATTCGGAGCGGCGGCGACAGCCGGCGGCAGCGGCAGGGACAACGGCGCGGCAACGGTTTTGCCTGAAGCTCCCGCCGCCGCCGCGGCCGGCTTCGAGGAAGTTTTCGTCTCGACGCGTTCGCCCTGCGGCAACCGTTCGGCCGAGACCTTCTCATCCGCCGTCGGTCCCGGCAGCCGCATGGCGGTTTCGCTCAGGCGGAGGGACGGCGGCAAGGCTGCGGGAGCGGGGTCTCTTTTTCGAGCCGGGTTTTGGGCCGGGGCGGCAAGGGCGGCGGCGGTTTCCTCCTTGGCGGCGGTTTCCGGTTCGGGGGCGCTTTCCTTCTTGGCCCCGGGTGGAACCACGTCGGGGCCGGTGATGGGGATGCCGGCGATGGACAGGGCCGAATCGGGATTGGCGGCAAAGCCGGCGGCAAAGGCGGAGCGGAAATCAATCCCGGCCGCTCCCGAGGCCGAGCCGCTGCGCGCGGATACGGCGGTAGGGGAAGGAACGGCAAGGCCGCCGGAGGCTGCTAGGGCGCGGTTGGAAGGGGCGGCAGCGGTGGGCCTGCCGCCGGCGGCGGAGGCGATGCCGGCGGGGGGTGCCAGGGGATCGGTGGCGGTGAGTGACCCGGTAGCGGCTGAAATGTCCGCAGGCGGGACGAACCCGTTCGCTCCCAAGCCGGCAACGCCGACGGCGGCGGCAGCGGCGGCGGGAGGGACGGGGAAGCCGGCGGCGGCCGGTTTTCTGGCGGCGGTCGGGGCTGGGGTGGCGGTCAGGGGCATGTTCGCGGCGGCCATTCCATAAGTCCGGTCGCTTTGCCAATCCCGCGTTTCGTTTTTCGGCATGGGGATATTGGCGACGTGGGTTTTGTATTTGTTGGCGATACGCGCGGCGGTTCCTTTCGCTTCCGCCCGCTTTTCGGGATCCAGTCCCGGCAGGGTCATGGACCCCACCGCTTCGGGGAGAGGCGGGGTGGCGAGAAATTCTTCCGCGTCGGCGGCCTGGTCGGGATCGGTCGCGGAGGCCGCCGGATTGGTCTTGCCGCCGTAACTGGCTTGGCGGTGGCGGGCGGCGGGGATGGGTTCGAGTTCGACGAATTTCACCAGCGGCGCGTTTTCACCCACCCGTTCCGGCGAAATGATATCTATAGTTTCTATGGGTAAAACCGCCGCGTCGTGGACAGGAATTATATAAGGACTTTCCGTCCGTGGGAATGCCGCTCCCTGGGACGCCCAATCGCCCGGTTGGTAAGCCGGTTCGCCGGCCGGGTCGTGGTAATCGTCGGCGAATTCGACCAGTTCCCCCAGGTCCCGGTCGAAAGCCGAAGCGGCCCCCCCCGCCTGCGGCAGGGCGGCGGCGCGCTGACTGGAGAGGTCCTCCGGCAGGACCAGCCCGGGGACGGCGAAGATGTCGAGGGGCGCGGTCATCTGCCGGCCGACAAAAGTCGAGCCGTCGGTTGGGGCCGGGGTCGCCTTGACGCTGATCGGCTGGTCGTCGGGGTCGTTTCGATAGGCCGAGAGCGGCACGACCAGGCGGATGATGTTCCGTTCCGGTTGGGCGGCGGCGGCGGGTTCGCCGGGGTCGGCGGCGGCGTGGAAAAGATCGGCCGGCGGGGAAAGGGGCATGAGTTCCTCGCCTGCCCGGACTCCCCGGGTTGCCAAGGGGGTTGCCAGGCCGGCATAAGCGGCCAGGGTTAGGGCGAGGGGTAATTTCCAGAAGTTGATTCGCATACGTTTTTCCTCGGGTCGCTGGCGGAACCGGGCCTGCCGGCGGGACGCGTCGGATGGGCTGGAGAGATGAAAGTTAACCTCATATCGGCGCCTGGGGGTGGGTTAATGCATGGAAAAGCGGGGGTTTACGGGATGTTTCCGATGCGGGTGGAGGCGCGGCCGATAAGGCCTTCCCTGCAGGGACTAGGCGGACGTGGAGGCAACTTATACAGGAAAGACGATTCAACCTCTTGCCGTTGCCGTGAAAAATACATATGATGGTTGGTTTAGGATGAACAATGATCGCAGCCAAACAAATGCTTGTAAAAGGAATGGTACAAGGGGTCGGTTTTCGCTGGACCTGTAAACGTATTGCCGATCATTTGGGATTATCCGGCTGGGCGCGGAACAACCCCGACGGTACCGTGAGCGTGGTAGTGGAAGGCCCGGATACGGACCTCGACCAATTTACCCTGGAACTTGACAGCCAGATGGGCCAGTATATCACCGAAATAACCATCCGGGACCAGAAACCGGATAAGAAGCGGGACCGTTTTGAAATAATTCACTGACCGGCAGTCTTTAAAACCAGGCGCTTGATCGGCCGGAGCGGACTGTCAAGCAAGCAGGCGCAGTTAGGCATTTACTTTTTTACCCTGAAAAATCAGCCCCCGTTCACTTTGCCATGGGCCGGCGCCGGACAAGTCGTGTTTATCCGTCCCCGTTACCTGCCGGCGACCCTTTGGAGAACTGTGTGAGATTTGCCATATTCGGTGACATTCACGGCAATCTTGAGGCTCTGGACGCGATTCTGGCGGAATGCGCCAAGCAGAATGTCGACCAATATTTGTGCCTCGGCGATATTGTCGGCTACGGCGCCAATCCCAACGAATGCGTCGAACGTATCCGTGAGCTGGGCGCCTTGTCCGTATGCGGCAATCACGATCACGCGGTCATCGGGGCGCAGAACCTGAATTATTTCAACCTCCATGCCCGCGAAGCGGTCATTTGGACGGCGAAACAATTAAGCCAGGAATCCAAACAGTGGTTGCGCGGTTTGAGCCTGGTAGAGCATCTCCCCGATTTTTCCATCGTTCACGGCAGTTTGCATTCACCGGAACTGTTCAATTACGTGCAGACCATAAAAGACGCCGACTACAATTTCCGGCAAATGGACCGCCCCCTCCTTTTCCTGGGCCACTCGCATTACCCCCTCGCCTTCTTCGATACTGCCCCCATGACCTACACCCTCGACCCGGTCATCCCCCTCGACCTGTCGGTGAAAACGGTGGTGAACGCCGGTTCCGTGGGTCAACCCCGCGACGAAGACCCCCGTTCCTGTTTCGTCGTCTATGACGACAATTCCTCCCTGGTGGAACTGCTAAGGGTGGAGTACGACATCGAAACAGCGGCCCGCAAAATTCTCGAAGCCGGCTTGCCGCAGACCTTGGCGCTCAGGTTGACCTTGGGGAAATAAAAGCCCGACTTAAAACCTCAGCGGCGGCACCGCCGTTTCGGCGTCGATTTGCTGCATTTCTTCGTTCCGGAAACGCTTGGACCGCACCGGTTGCAAGGTGATGCGTTGCGGTTCTTCGCCGGTTTTCACGCCTGGGGCTTCGCCTGCGGTCCCGCTTTTTATTCCTTCCGGTTTTACCGCTTCTTTCACCACCTCTTTAACCGCTTCTTTTGTCGCATCCGGCATCGTCCCGTTGCCTGCTGCCGCGGTTTTTTCCGTGCCGGCGGGGCTTTCCTTTTCCATTGCCTTGACTGGCGCCGGCTCGACCCAATCGGGTACCCGGGGAGTGAGGGGCGGCTCTTCCGGCGGCTTCACGGCGGCGGCGGCGGCGGGCTTTTGGGAAGGCGTATCGGCCGGCGGCGCCGTTTTGGGGCTGGCCGGCGCCGGAGCTTGCAACTCGGGCAGGTTCAATTCCGGCAGCCGCAATTCCGGCATTTGCAAATCCGCCAAAGACACTTCCGGCAGCTTGCTTTCCGGCAACTTTCCATCCGGCGGCTGCAAACTCCCCGCCGGCGAGGCCGGTTTATTTTCCCAGAAATCGGTCTTGAAGAAATCGCGGTAGTTCAAAGCAGGCGCTTTTGGCGCGGCGGCGGTGTCCAGGATCGGTTCCATCAAAGCGGCTTTGGCGGCGGCCAGTTCCGGCGAAGGCAGCGCCGTCGACACCGGCCCCGGCATGGCCAGGGGACCCGGGTTGGCTTTTTCCACCGCTTTTACTGCCGTTTTTTCCACCGTCTTTTCCGCTGCCTGAACCGCCTCGACCGGTTTCTTCTTCCCTGCCGCCGCTTTTGCCTTGGCGGCGGCTGGCATGCTTTCCGTAATTCCGGCCGATTGGGCTATCGGCTGGGCAACGCTTTCTGGGACGTTGGCCCGGCTGCCTTGGTCGGCTTTTACGGGCGGGACCGGCATTTCCGGCGGCTTTACCGGGTTGGTCCTTTTGGTCGGCAAGGCGGCCGGCGGCGGGACCTCCCGTTTTTGCCGGACTGCCGCGGCCGAAAGATCCGGCAGCGGCGCCAACGCTTGCCGCAGATCGGCAGTGACCATGCGTTCGGCCGGGCGCGATTCGGCGTCGGCCAGGGATTTTGCCAAGCCATCGTCCATGGGCAAGGGCGCCGGACCCGAGTGAACGGAGCTGGGGTTGAAACTGGAACCGGGGGAGGAGTATTGCTCGGGATCGCCTGTGGGCCTGGCGTTGACGTCGGCCAGGGGAGATCCGCTGAAACGATCGGCGAAGGCCAGGGCCAGGGCGTTGTCGGCGTAGGTCGGCGGCGCCGCTTCGGGGATTATCAAGGGACCGGCCGGCAGGACGGGGGTATACGCGGCGCTATCCAGCGAAGGCTCGCTGGAAAGGGCGTAGCTGGCGGCGGAGTGGGCCGAGGTCGGCAGAAGGTCGGCGGCTCCGGTCTTTTTTCCACCGACCAGCCCGCTTAGGTCCAGACGCAACGGACCAGTTCCGGCAGGGGGTTCGCTGGAGGACACCATCCGGCCCGGCGGCGGTCCGCCGAAATCCTGCGAAACGGCGGCGAGGGAATAGTCGGAGGCGGGGGCGGAAACGTCGCTCCCGCGCCAGGTCGCTGTGTTGTAAGCCGCGGCGCCAGGGGTGGCGTTGGTCCGGTTTTGGGCTTTCCGGGTCGTGGTTTTACGCGGGGTGCGGGTACGGGAGGCGGTTTCTTTGCCGAAATCCCGGGCGCTCAGGCTGGCGGGATTGGCGTCGCCGGTTTTCCGAATGCTCCGCCGGGGATTGGCTTGGGCGCTTGACAAGAAGGGGGACGCGCCTGGCGCGTCCCGGTAGTCTTGGTCGGCTGGCTTCCACCGTGAGGTGGAAGTCCGGCCGGGGGAACGCATCGATATGGGCTGGTCGTCGCCGAGGAAGATGCCGGGCACGTTTTCCGGCGGCAGCAGTTTGCGGCCCTGCGCGGGTTGGGGGGTAGGGTCGAAATCGTTTACGTAGGCCGGGGCGGTGAACGGTTCGCCGGCGCCCGAAAACGAGCTGTCCAGGAAAGATTCGCCCCAGGATTCGCCGGTTGCCGCCGGGGCCATGGCGGAGAGGTCGGCGGCGGCTTTTCCACCGCTGCGGTTGCGGCCGGTGGTGGGTTTGGACCAGAATTCGCGTTTTTCTTGCAGTGGGGCGGTGGTGCCGGAGACGGTTTCGTGTACCGGTTCGGTTTGGGCAAGTTGGTATTTTTCTTCCGGCAGGGTGAAGAGGCCGGAATCGGGGGTGGCTTTGGAGAGGACGCGGGTGCGGTCTTCCAGCGCCTGGACGCGGGCGAGGGTGGCGCTTTCGGGGAGATTAAGGACATCCCGGTCGATGGGCGCCGGGGGAATTTCGGGCGGCAGGTTGGGGTTTTTCTTATCGGTCTTTTTGGCTAGGGTTTTCAGTTCCGAGTTTTTGGGGAAGGCGGCTTGTTTGTTGTTTTGCCGGCAGCCGGCGGTCCACATTCCGACGGGGACCAGCGAGGCGACGACGATGATGATGAATTTTCGCACACCCTTCTCCTCTGGAAAAGTTCCGGCGTCCTATAATGCTTCGGTTTGGCGAAGCGTTTTTTATAAGACGTCCAAATGGTTATCGGTCGATAAAAGTGGCAAAAAGGCCGGAAAAACGGGCTTTTTTCCTCGACTTGTTTAGTATCGACGGAACTTTGCGGGGGGCTGAAGGGGTTTGTAAAGTTTACGGAATGGGTTGGCGACCGTTCACCTCTTCGCCTGCAGCAGGATAATAAGCATTGTGGCCGGCCGGTCGATTGGATATCGTTAAGGCTGGGGACAAGGCGGTCCGCAATCCAGGCGGGGAGGCGGGGCGCTTTTACTATGTTTGCACGAGTACCTTGCCACAAGGAATTGCGGATGCAAGAAAAATCATGTTGTTGCTCGTCCGACGCAACGGACCGCCGCGAAGCGTCCGCTGCTTCGGCGGAAGGTTGTTTGGATGCGCAAAGCGGCTGTTGCTGCGGCTGTTCCGATTCAGGCGATGAATGTAAGGAGGCGCCATGGATAGTCGGTAAAATCGACACGCCCGTGGGCGAGGTTCCGGTGGTGGCCACCAAACTTGCCGTCCCCGATATTCTTGGCGCCTGGAAGGTGCGCTGGGGGTTTGGCAGGTCGCATTACCGGGTAAATCCCGGACTGTACGCCATTGGCAAACCTGCCGCGGATGCTCCTGTTTTGGTGAGCGCCAATTACAAGCTTACTTTCGATTCACTCCGTAAGGAGCTTTCAAAGCAGAATTGCTGGCTCTTGCTTCTCGATACCAAAGGCGTCAATGTCTGGTGCGCGGCCGGCAAGGGAACTTTCAGCACGGAGGAATTGGTGCGGAAAATCAATGCTACCGGCCTTGCTTCGCTTGTGTCCCACCGTCGCCTGCTTTTGCCTCAGCTTGGGGCGGTGGGGGTGGCGGCGCATACGGTGGCGAAAGAGACCGGTTTTTCGGTTACGTATGGTCCGGTTCGGGCGGCGGATATTCCGGCTTTTCTTGCCGCTGGACAGAAAGCCGCTCCGGCTATGCGCGCGGTGAGTTTCTCCACTTGGGACAGGCTGGTTCTTACGCCGGTGGAATTTATGTCGGCGGCCAGAATCTCCCTATTGGTGTTCGGCGTATTGTTTCTTATTAATCTGCTTGCGGAGCATCCCTTCGGCCCGATGGATTTCGTCGCTTATGCCGGGGCGGTTCTTGCGGGTACGGTGCTGACGCCGGTGTTGTTGCCGATCCTGCCGGGCCGGGTTTTCGCTTGGAAGGGCTGGTTGTTGGGTTTTATTTGGACGGCGCTGGCGGTGTTGTTGTTTGGGCGTCACCCTGCAGGCGGATGGCTGTCGGCCATGGGCTGGCTGCTTGCCTTGCCGGCCGTGTCCGGTTATCTTGCCATGAACTTTACCGGCTCCAGCACTTTCACTTCTTTTTCCGGGGTGATTAAAGAAATGAAACAAGCGCTGCCGTTGTTGCTGGGGTCCGGGGTTCTGGGGAGCGTGTTGTTGCTGGTTAACGCCTTCATGGATTGATTGGGGAAGCTATGGAAATGCAATATTTACCAAACGTGGCGACGCTTGCGGTATGTACGGAAACGTGCGTTGGCTGCGGTCGTTGCCTGGAAGTCTGCCCGCATGCCGTATTTGTTCTGACGAACGGCAAAGCCGTCATTCGTGACAAGGATGCTTGCATGGAATGCGGCGCTTGCGCCATGAACTGCCCGGTGGAGGCTATTGCGGTTGACTCGGGAGTGGGATGTGCCAGCGCCGTCATTACCGGATGGATTACCGGCAAAGAGCCGAGTTGTGATTGTACAGATGCCGGGGATTGTTGCTGAACGTGTGCTGTACAGAATGGCGCTGAACCCAAAAACCTGGCCGGAAACACGGCTCGCGAGGGTAAAAGGGCCAAAGCAAAAGCGGGGGACCCTTTTACAAGGGTCCCCCGTTCGTAACCTTTCACGACTTCGTTTTCAGTACGCTGATAGCAGCACTCCCTTTTGGGAAAAGCCGTACGCTTGTCATTCCGAACGGTAGTGAGGAATCCAGAGGTCGCGGTGGCTGAGTATAAACCGCCCCCATTTGGAAGCGTTTGCACTGCCAGAAACGAGCCAAATGTAAAGCGTTATTACTCAACCACCGCAACCGCTGGAATCCTCACTACCGTTCGGAATGACAAGCGTACCCTTTTCCCGGTAAAGGCAAGGTTTTTGCCTTCATACTGAAATTGTGCCGGTTACCCCCGCTCTATCCAAGCCAAACCAATAACTCCGCCTCAGCCGTTCTTCTTCTCAAAATCCTTCATAAACTCCACCAACACCTTCATCCCTTCCTTGGGGAAGGCATTGTAAATGCTGGCCCGCAACCCCCCCACCGAACGGTGACCCTTCAAACCGTCCAAACCCACCGCAGTCGCCTCCTTCACAAACTTATTCTCCAAAGCTTCCGAAGCCATCCGCCAAGTCACGTTCATGACCGAGCGGCTCCGCTTCGCCGCGCACGGCCGCCAGAACGAACTCCCGTCCAAAGCCTGGTAGAGAAGGTTCGCCTTCTCCTCCGCCTCCTTCTGGAAGAACGGCACCCCGCCCTGTTTCAGCATCCAGTCGCCAATCAGCTTGAAAATATACACGGCCCAAGTGTTCGGCGTATTGTACAGACTCGGTTCGGGGAGGTGCGTCTTATAGCGGAAGAAGTAGTTGACCGTCTCCGGGCAGCGGTCGCACAGGTCCTTGCGGATAATCACCACCGCCATGCCGCTGGGGCCGAGGTTCTTTTGCGCCCCGGCGTAAATCAGGCCGAAATCCTTTACCTCCAGCGCCCGGGACATGATGTCCGAGGACATGTCGGCGATGAGGGGAGCTTCGGTTTTGGGAAACTCCGGCAGACGCACGCCGGCGATGGTTTCGTTGGAGCAGATGTGCACGTAGGCCGCGCCGGGGGTGAACTTGAGGCCGGACATGTCCGGCGTGTCCATGTAATCGACGCTTTTGCCGTCCCAAATTACCTTGACTTTGCCGACCAGTTCCGCTTCCTTGATGGCTTTCCCCGCCCAGGTGCCGGTGTGGAGGTAATCGGCGGAACTGCCGGGGGTGAGGAAGTTCAGGGGAACCATGGCGAATTGCTGGCTGGCGCCGCCTGGCAGGAAGAGGATGGCGTAGTCGTCGGTGATATTCAGGAGTTTCCGCAGGTTTTCTTCCGCCGCTTTGATGACCTGGTCGAAAACCTTGCTCCGGTGGGACATTTCCATGATGGACATGCCGCTGTTGGCGTAGTCGAAAATTTCTTCGCGGGCTTGTTCGAGAACGGGCAGGGGGAGCATGGCCGGGCCGGATGTGAAGTTATAGATGCGGTGCATAGAATGTCCTCGCGGTGAACGTTGTACGAAGTGCGAAAAATTGCTCTTTCGCCGTCCTCGGCAAAAGAGCAATCGGCAAAAATTCCCTTTGAATTATTCACAGCCGCCGCTTGCTTGTCAATCGGCTAGCGCCGGTATTGGCTCCGCGGCTGGTAATGCGTGTGGAACAACTTATGCGCCTTCTCCGACAACGGCGCCCCAATAAACTCCTTGTACAACCTCTGCACATCCGGATTCTCATGGCTGCGACGATACTTCGCCTGACGGTCGTCCTGCGACAACCCCTTCGCCCGCTGCTTTCTTATCCCGTCATTCACCCCCCAGAACTGACCCCCGCCGCCCACACAACCGCCAGGACACGCCATGACCTCGATAAAATGCCACGGCACCTCCTCACCCTTCTCCAACGCCGCACGCACCCGCTCAATCACCTCCTCGACATGCTTCAAACCATGCGCCACCGCGATGCGGAGCTCCTGCCCCTTGATGTCGAGGGACATCTCCTTGATGCCGTCCATGGTGTGAAGCGCCTCGAATTCGAGAGCCTCCAACTCCTCGCCGGTCATCACGTGGTAGGCGGTCCGGAGCGCCGCTTCCATGACGCCCCCAGTCTCGCCGAAAATGGTGCCGGCGCCGGTGTACTGCCCCAGCGGCGAATCCGCTTCGCCGTCCGGCAGGGACGCGAACTCGATGCCGGCCTGGTTGAACATCCGCGCGAGTTCGCGGGTCGTCAGGCTGATGTCGATGTCCTGGTGGCCGGAGGAGAACATCTCCTTGGCCCTGACGATTTCAAACTTCTTGGCGGTGCAGGGCATGATCGAGACCATGAAAATCTTCTCGACCGGAATCCCGGTTTTTTCGGCGTAATAACTCTTAGTCAAGGCGCCGACAATGGCCTGCGGCGACTTGCAGCTGGAGAAATGCTCAATCATGTCGGCGTCGAACTTCTCCATGAAGTCGACCCACGAGGGACAGCAGGTGGTGATGAGGGGAATCGCCGCCTTCCCCCCCTTGAGCCGTTCGACCAGTTCCGTGGCCTCTTCCATAATCGTCACGTCGGCGCCGAAATTAGTGTCGAAAACCTGATCGAAGCCCATCCGCCGTAGTGCGGTGTAGAGTTTGCCCGTAAGGTTGGTGCCGGTGGGGAAGCCGAAGGATTCGCCAATCGAGACCCGCACCGCCGGCGCAATCTGCACCACGCAATGCAGATCCTTGTCCATCAGGGCTTTCCAGACCGGGGCCGTTTCGTCGTATTCGTAAATCGCCCCGACCGGGCAGTGGGCCGAACACTGGCCGCAACGGACGCAGGGGCTTTCCGCCAATTCGATTTCGCCGGCCGGCTGGACGACGGCGTTGAGGCCGCGGTGTTCCACCGACAGCGCCCACACGTTCTGCACCTCCTGGCAGACCTGGGTGCAGCGGCCGCAGTGGATGCACTTCCGGGAATCGAGGACGATGGATTTGGTCGAGGCGTCCTTTTTCCGTTCCGTGACGATCTTGGGCAGGTTCGAATTGTAGATGCCGAAGTCCGAGGCCAGATTCTGCAGTTCGCATTCGCCGGACCGGAGACAAGTCAGGCATTCGTTCGGGTGGTTCGACAGGATCATTTCCAGGACGGTTCGGCGGACGGCGACGATTTCCGGGTCCTGGGTGGTGATTTCCATGCCTTGCGAGAGGGGGGTGGTGCAGGCGCGGACCATATTCGCGGCCCCCTTCACCTTGACGACGCAGATGCCGCAGGCGGCGGTGGGGGCGAGATCGGGATGGTGGCAGAGGGTGGGGATTTTCACCTGGGCTTGATGGGCGGCTTTATAGATGCTGGTGCCGGGTTCGGCGCTTACCGGGATGCCGTTGATGGTTGCGGTTATCATAGTGCTGGCCTTTATAGTCAAGAAATTCGGTTGAGGTAAATCGGGGACACGCCCAACACGCGGCGCCTCAGGCGCCTTTCAGCTTCGCCGCCGCGAGTTCCGCGGCTTTGCGGGCTTCCTTCGTGGTGAGGCGTTCCTGGTACTCGTTCATGAAGAATTCCAGCGTCGACAGGACCGGATTCGGCGCCGTCTGCCCGAGACCGCAGAGGGACGCCTTCTTCATGGAAATGGCCAGCCGTTTCAAATCGTCGATGTCTTCTTCGATGGCTTTCCCATCCGCGATTTTTTCCAGGAGGAGGAGGAGCTGTTTGCCGCCCAGCCGGCAAGGCGCGCACTTGCCGCAGCTTTCGTCGACCGTGAAGCCGAGATAGAACTTGGCGATGTCGACCATGTTGTCGTCCTCGTCCATCACGATCATGCCGCCGGAACCCATGATGGAACCGATTTTCTTCAGTTCGTCGTAGCACACCGGGAGATCCATCTCGCGTTCGGGGATGACCCCGCCGGAAGGACCGCCGGTCTGCACTGCCTTGACCTTTTTGCCGGTCGAGGTGCCGCCGCCGATCGATTCGACGATACGTTTCAGGGAAATCCCCATCGGGACTTCGATGAGGCCGGAGTTCTTGACTTTCCCGGTGAGGGCGAAGACTTTCGTTCCCTTCGATTGCGCCGTCCCCATCGAGGCGAACCAGGCCCCGCCCTTGTTGATGATGGTGGGGATGTTCGCGAGCGTTTCGACGTTGTTGACGTTCGAGGGGAAGCCCCACAGGCCCTTCACCGACGGATACGGCGGGCGGGGGCTGGGGTTGCCGCGTTTTCCCTCGATCGAGGCGATGAGGGCCGTTTCCTCGCCGCAGACGAACGCGCCGGCGCCGAGGCGAATTTCCATGTCGATGTCCCGGCCGGTGCCGAGGATGTCCTTGCCGAGGAGGTTGTAGCGGCGGGCCGCTTTCAGGGCCTTGTCGAGCCGCTCCACCGCCAGGGGATATTCCGCCCGCACGTAGAACCAGCCGCCGGTGGCGCCGATGGCGTAGGCGCCGATCAGCATTCCCTCGATGACCGCGTGCGGGTTGCCTTCGAGAATCGAACGGTCCATGTAGGCGCCGGGGTCGCCTTCGTCGCCGTTGCAGATCATGAATTTTTCCGCGCCTTTGACTTGGGCGGTCAGTTCCCATTTTTTGCCGGTGGGGAAGCCGCCGCCGCCGCGGCCGCGTAGGCCCGAAGTCAGGATTTCCTTGATGACGTCCTGGGGGGTCATGCCGGTGAGGACTTTTTCCCAGGCCGAATAGCCGCCGTCGGCGATGTAGTCGTCAATCGACTCGGGGACGATGTGGCCGGAATTCGCCAGCACCACTTTCACCTGGTCGGTGAAGAAGGGGGTCTGGAGGCTGAGGGTGTGATCCAGGAGGAAATCAGGGACGCCGTTGAACGTTTCCGGCCGGCGGATGGCGGGTTCGAGGTGTTCGGCGACCATCAAGCGGGCGTGCATGCCGGTCATTTCGGTATAGAGGACCGGCTCCTGGCCGGGGATTTCGACGCGGATGAGGGGGCCGTGGGAGCACAGTCCCATGCAGCCGGTGGGGTTGATTTGCACTTCCTTTTCGAGACCGTGCGATTTGAGGCCGGCTTCGACCGCGGCCATGACCGCCTTGCAGCCGGAGGCGATGCAGCCGGTGGAGGCGCAGACGAAGAGGCGGGCCTTGAAGCTGGCGTGTTTGGCATGTTCTTTTTGGCGGATTTCCTTGAGATCGACTTTCGGCATGATATGGCGCTCCTGATTAAAGGATTGAAAAAAAGCAATAAACGGAAGGTGCTATTTATCTGCCGCTGCCGCCGGGGCCGTTTCGCCGGCGAAATGCTCGCGCCATTCATGCACGATTTTTTTGATGTCAGGCGGGGTGAGTTTGCCGTAGGTCTTGCCGTTCACGTTCGCCACCGGCGCCAGGCCGCAGCAGCCGACGCAACGGACGCATTGCAGGTGGAACAGCTTGTCTTCGGTGGAACCGCCGACCGGGGCGCCCGTTTCCCTGGCGAATTCGTCGACCAGCGCCTGCGAGCCTTTCAGGTAGCAGGCGGTGCCGGTGCAGACGGAAATGACCGCCTTCCCTGGGGGTTCCAGCTTGAAATAATGGTAGAAGGTCAGCGCTTCGTAAATGCGGGCCAGCGGCACGTCCAGTTCCTTGGAGAGATACAGCGCGACTTCGCGCGGGACATAACCGCGCGCGTTCTGGATCTCGTGCAGAACCATGATGAGGGAGCCGCGTTTCGACTTCCATTTTCTGACTGCGGCCACGACGTCGGGTTCGGTTCCGGCTTTGTCGACTACTTTGGTCATACGGATTGAAGCTTGCGAGGTCATGATCTCTCCTTGGGTGGTTGTGGCTGGGACAAACGCTTTGCGTGAAGTGCTCTATTATGAATACCCTCTAACTAACTCTACAACGCTAGATTTGCGGGAACCGCCCCGCAAATCTAGTGCCCCGTAAAGTCTAAATTTTCGGGGCACTAGCATGAATAACCAGTTGCGGTGACCTTCGTTCTTTGCCGCCAGCGCCGGATTTATTGTCTAACCCTATACTCATGCTACTTTTACGGAAGTGGTTCCCGTAAAAGTAGCGTTGTAGGACTAACTATCCCTCAAACTCGCCGGCTCTCCGAACCGCCTCCCCCACTGTCCAGCTGATCCGCCCGAGTTCGGCAAATAGATCGGCCAAACTCTCCCGCCGGCAATCCCCCTCGCTCGGCAGAAACAGCATTTCGTGGTAACAAGTCGGGAGAAACGCGTCCGCCGGCGTCCGGCCGAGACGCTTGGGGAGGTCGGGACGGCCGTCCTCCAGCCGGTTCATGAAAGCACGGTAATTGCGGAAGGCTTCAGGAGACCGGCCGGAGCGATTGTAAATGTACAATAAAACCGTCGTCCGCCTGGATCTTTCCAGTAAACTCGGCGCCACCTCCCGCCATTCGGCGAGAAAATCATAAGGGTCCAAAAGCCAAAGCTCGGTATTTTCGTCTTTTTCCGGCCGGGACAAATTTCCCTCCGCAAACAAACTCCAGCCGTCGTTTTTTCCCCCGCCGGCATTGGTGTCGGGTAAAACCCCCACCCCGGTTATCTCCCGCCAGTTATTTCGGCGGGCGCTGTCGGCGTCCCATACCAAAGCCTCGGCCGCAAATTCCAAAATGGCGGCCGCCGAAGAGGGCCAGCGGTTGGCGGCGAGATATTTTTCACGTATAAATTGAAAAACTTCGGCAGGAAACAAGTTTAGACGAAATACGGTTTTTTTGCCAAGTGGGTACGTGACATCGCCGGCAAAGGGATCGCGGTAGCGTACCAGTCCGTATTCACGTTTTTTCCAGGCGAGAATCGCCTTCAGCCACAAGAGCTTGATACAATCCCCCCAATTGCCCGACTCGTACAACAACCCGCCCACCGCGCGGTCTTTGCCTTTCCAATTCCAGGGGCTGGTACTCATGGCCGATTTTCTCGGGTAGAAGGATAGAGAAAAAATTCTTTAACCTTAGATATTATACCGGGTTTGCTTGTCCTCGCAAGGCAATTTTCAGGTGCTGGGCGGGAATAGGCGTCGGGCAGAACGCGGGGAAGGTAGAAAAATTAAAAAAAAAGACCAAAAAGGTCGAAAGGAATAGTTTGCTTTGGGAAAATGTAGTTTGTGAGACGCAGTTTTTGGGGGGCCTGAGACGGCGTTTCGGTTGATCCATCATTCGCGAACCTGGGGGAGGAGTTTCCCGCATGTGTGAAAAAACCATAGTGTTACGTAAAAATGGCCACTGGTACGTCCTTAATTCGCGTACCGGCGACGAACGTGCCATCATTCTCACGCTTATCGAATACGCCGAACAAAAAAAATACGACATCAGCATCGACGACGTCCACGGCCTCATGACCCAACTCGGCTGGAAAATGGAAGTCTATATCCCCGGCTTGGGCGCAGCCTAACCTTTTCGCGTTTTCCCCCTTTATTAATTAAATCCGCTCACCGCTCCTCAAGAGCCGTGAGCGTTTGTCGCCAGATCTTACAATTTTTATCGGAAATTTCCGTGTCCGTTTTGAGGGGAGTTTCTCAACTTTGTTTACGCGGGGAATGACAATATACCGATACCGGTTTCTCAAAAAGTCCACTCACAACGAAAGTCGACAAATGCTTTCAGCCGCCCGCGCCACTTGGCCGATATACATAAAAGACCTTTGGTCCGGATCGCCCACCGGGGGCAGGAATACGCGCCGAATCGAACCCTGTCCCATTACGGAATGCCTGTCTATGACCCGTGTTCGCAATAATGACGACGACGACTCCAGCGCTAATGCAGAACCAGTCCGGCGGACCGCCCCGCCCCGCTTTGGGCCCTTCCTGACCATCGCCGTCGCCATCCTCATGCTCTTTGGCGCCGCCAGCCGCATCGGAAAAACCGAAAACGCCAGCTGGCTCAACCTCGATCTCCTGGCGCAAAAAAGCCTGGAAAAAGAGGAGCTTCGTCTCCAGGAACAACGCGCCACCACCCTGATTACCCTCGGCGCCGCCCCGGTCAAACCCCAGCCGGCCAATAAACCCAACCATCCCCGCCTGGACAGCCGCAACCTTATGCCGCCCCCCCGCGGCGACTTCGATCTTGAGGAATACCAGAACCGCCAACTCCTCTACGAACAGCAACGCCGCGCCCTCTCCATCCCCGCCCCCATCGAAAACAGCGGCCGGGAGCAGTACGGCGACCAGCAAATCAACCATTTCGATCCCGCTCCCGAAGCCGAACCCACCACCCCGATCAAACAGCGCGGCGGCGTCTATGTCGTCGCCGACGGCGACAATTGGGTAAAAATCGGCAAACACACCGGCCGCCGCTGGCAGGACATCCAAAAAGCCAACCCGATCAGCCTGGACGGCCTTAGGGTCGGAATGCGGTTGGTGATTCCGGAAAGTTGATATACCGGTATATACTCGGCGAGTGTAACCGTTCACGGCACAAATTCAGTATGCTGGCGATAACCCTGTCTTTACCAGAAAAACGGTATACTTGTCATTCCGAACGGTAGTGAGGAATCCCGCGGTTGCGGAGGTTGAGTAATGGGCACCTCTAAAAATAGCTAT
>JAVBTZ010000051.1:0-9612 GCA_031555915.1 Planctomycetota bacterium | reverse complement strand
GGTCGTCGGGGGTATTTGGAATTTATTAGCAAATACTTCCCGCCGGGATCATAAACCGGTACAAAACCGGTACAAAATGCTTTTCGCATAGCGGCGGGGCATGAAAATAGGGGTTACGACTTTTGTCGTAACCCCTTGTGGCATAAGATGGTGCGGAAGAGAGGACTTGAACCTCCACGACCTTGCGGCCATTAGCTCCTGAAGCTAACGCGTCTGCCATTCCGCCACTTCCGCATCGTGAATTATCGGCGAAACTTGGGTACGGTTTTGTTGCCGTACGGTGTTCGAAGAGAAATGAAGTATAGTTATGTCGCCGTCCCTGTCAAGGAGAAACGGGGAAGGGGACAAAAAAACGGAAGGCGCGACGGCGGCGCCTTCCGTTTAAGTTTTGCCGGCATTTATTTCACCGCGACCGCTGTTCCTTACTGCAACAGCGACAGAACGTTTTGGCTCGACTGGTTCGCTTGCGCCAGCATCGAAGTGCCGGCCTGTTGCATGATTTGGAAGCGGGTGAAGTTGGTCGACTCTTCCGCCATGTCGGTGTCGCGAATCGCCGACTCGGTCTTGGTGATGTTTTCAATCGCCACGTTTAGGGCGTTGATGTTCGTCTCCAGCATGTTCGCCTGGAAGGCGCCCAGGCGCGCCCGAACCCCCGTGACGTCGTTAATCGCCTGTTCCAGAATCCGCATCGACAGAACCGGGTCGCGGGACAGACTCGCGATGCCACCGCCGAGAACGTCCTGCAGGCAGTAGTCGCGCCCTTCCCAGGTTATCCGGCCCAGGTTCGAGATGTCCATCGACTGCACCGAGTAGACCGTCCGGTCCTGCACCCCTTCGGTGTTGCCGAGCTGGAACTGCATCCCGCCTTCGAAGTGGTCCAGCCTGTCGACCGTGCTGCTGCGGGGATTCGTCGCATAGGTGTTCACCTCCAGGAGAAGGTCGCCGGAGCTGGGCATTATCGTCTCCGCGCTTTGCGTGGTTTTCGCCGAGCTTCGCCCCATGTCGACCAGAATGTCCGACTTGATGAACATGCCTTTCAGATTCGGGTCGGTGATGTAGTAGCCGTCGGCCAGGTTTTCGACGTTGATGGGCTCCCTGACCGTGAGGGGTGCGCCGGACCCCATGGCGGCAATGTTGATGGTCAGGAACATCTTGGGACTGGCGCCGGATACCATCAACGACACCGGGGAGGCATTACCCGGGACAATCTTCGCTTCCACCGTCGGGTCCAGTTGGGTCAGGTCGACGTACAGGCTTACCGGGTTGCCTTTGGCGTCGAGGAGCCCGGTCGCTCCCACTCCGCTGGCCATCGGCACGGTCACGGCCGGCGGCTCGAAGGAACGGCGGTAGAGGACGAGGTCGGGTTCGTTTTCCTCGATACCCTGGAGGGCGCCGGCTTTCGAGTACAGTTTACCGTTTTCGTGACCGGTGACGGCCAGGCCCGTTTCCCCCAGTTTCCCGGCGTTGAAGACCAGGGAGCCGGAGAAGTCCGGGGTGGTGGTGTTGGCGACGAGGCCGTTGGTGAGAATCGGGGTGCCGTTCAGGGTGAACTGGGCGTCCTGTCCTTTTACCAGCTTGGTGGTTTCGGGGTCAATCATTTTCTTTTCAAGGCTGTTTCCTTCGCGGTATTGGTAGAAGAGGTTGCCGGCCTTGTTTTGGATGCGGATGGTTTCCTGGGAGCCGTAATCGACGGCGTAGACCCGCATTCCCAGGTTGTTGAAGCTGATGCTGCCGGTGGTGATGCCGGTGGGCATGACCGCGCCGGAACTGGCGCCCTGGGGCATCTTGGCGGTGGCCCCGGGGTTGGGGACGTTCAGGGTCAGGGTCAGGCCGCTGTTCTTGCCGTTTTGCATGGTCACCGAGTCGAGGGTGACGGTCTGGGACAAGAAGTTGCCGCTGGTCATTATGGGGTGGTTGGTCACCACGCCGGTGGAGGCGACCAGGTAGTCCGGGTCCATCGACGAATCGGAGAAGGCTTCCACCTTGAAGGTCTTGGCTATTTTGACGTTGGCGCCGCTGGCGGTGGTGCCGTATTCCTCGGTCAGCGGGGTGTAGCGGAAGAAGATGTCGCCGAGTTCCGAGGTGTTGGTGCCGAGGTCCACGCCGGTCATAATCGAATTGTCGGTGTCGCACCAGCCGGAGAGTCCCTCCACGGACATGTCTTTCATGTTGTCCAGGCGCTGGCCGACCACGCCGATTTCGAAGACGTCGAGGTTCTGGCAATTGGCCTGGTTCAGTTCGATGAAGATGCCGTCCAGGTATTGCTTGGAGGACGGGGGAATCCCCGAGTTATTGGCGGCGGAGAAGTAGTTGCTGTCCCCCGCCCCGATGAGCATGGTGAGGTCTCGGTCCTTGTAGTACTCAATCGAGTTGGTGGCTTTGTCGACAATTTTCGCATAAATCTTGCCGTCGCCGTCGCAGTTGTAGCCGACCTTGAAGGCGTTGGCGGCGTCTTCGGTGAGGGTGAATTTGTTGATTTTCGCCGTCTCGGGGTTGTTCATGCCGGCCCCGTAAATCTGCACGTCGCCGGTCTTGTATACGTAAGAACCGCTGTTGGTGAGGTCGATAAGCGGTGTCGCCGGAGTTGCGACGGGGTTCGCCGCCGTGGGATATTTCGGGCCGGAGGTGACGCCAACCCTGGAGGTGTCGATACGCACGTCGGAGGCGAAGGTGAGGGTCGCGCCGATGCCGGTGGAGTCCCTGACGTTGTTGATGGACGACACCATCTGCCCCAGGTGGGTGCCTTGGGAGAAGTTGAAAAGCCGCGAGCCGCCGGTGCCGGTGAGGATGAATTCCTGCTTGGCGGTGATGTGCGAGCCTTCGACTTCGCAGAGGCTGTTGGCGTTGTCGGCTTCCAGGTAAGCGCGTTGGGCCGACGTTTCCCAGTTGGTCTGCCAGCGGTTGACGGAGCCGGTGAAGCCGACGGTCATCGCCACGCCTTCACGCTTGAAGATTTCGTCGACGCGGGTCATTTTGGTGTTGAGGAGCGGGTGGTCGTCGGGGCTGTCGACGGCGGTGGAGACGTCGTAAATGAGTTCCTTCGAACCGTTCAGGAGATGCTGGTCCGAATACTTGGTGGTATTGGCGATGCGGTTGATGGTTTCAATCCCGGAGTCGAGCTCGGCCTGGTCGGCGGCGACTTCGTCGGGGCTGGTTACGCCGGAGTTGGCGGCGTGGATGGCCAGGGCCCGCATCTTCTTGAGGATGGAGTTCATCTCGTTGAGGGCGCCTTCGGCGACCCCGATGAGGTTGGAGGCTTCGGAGGAGTTTTGCACGGCCCGGCCGAGTCCGCTGATTTGCGAACGGAGCTGTTCGGAGATGACCAGTCCGGACGGGTCGTCGGCGCCGACGTTGATGCGGTAGCCGCTGGAGAGCTTTTCGATGGCTTTTCCCATGGAGTTGGAGCTGACGCCGAGTTGGCGGTGGGTGTTGATGGCGGAAATGTTGTGGGCAATAGTCATCGACATGGTATGTCCTCCGTAACGTATGAGTCCGCCCGGCGGTACTCGGCCGCCAACCGCTTCTGCTCTTTTTTCGTGAGCCCCGGGATGGACCACCCATTCCAGGCAAGCGGTTTCGTTCGTTCGGACTTCCATTCCATCAGTGGAATGGTGAGTTAATTTTTTTTTGCGTCCCTGTTTGTTTCGCGTCCGGTTGTTCCTGGCCGCGTTTTTTTGTTTACGCTAGTTATGAAAGCAATCTGCGTGCCAAAGAACTTTAGGGAAAAGGCAAAAAAAATTACTCTTTTTTTATCTCCTTGTATACATGACGGTTACGCTCTTCAACCGCGCCCGAAACCTGCCTGGCCGGTAAAAAAATAAAGGCCGCCGGACCTGGGTCCAGCGGCATTTGCCGGTAGAAATGTGGGGGAAAACGCTAAGGCGGCGTTAAAAGGGAGGAAATTGCCGGAACCGATTCAGGGCGGGCGGCAGGAGGAACATTCCGCCTCTTTCTTTAATATCGGTCGTAGGGGGCGGGGACTGATGTAAACTTTCACGTTTTCATTTGCCTTTGCCATAGCCACCGGTTATGCTGCAAGTCATTATGGTTTACTCCATAATCGAACAATAATTCAGGAAAATAACCACTCCCATTACCCACCTTTCAAGGATTACCCCCATGAGGCACGGTATTCGCTTTCCCCCCATTCTGCCGGTGTTCTTTCTCCACCTTTGCCTGGCATGCGCCTGGGTTCCTCTCTCCCCCCAGTTCCCCCCCGCCTTTTCCGGCGAGCGTATCGGCCCCTACAGCGTCACCTTCGGGGATAAGGCCGGCGACAATCCCCTGAAGGGCTTCGTCGACCCCAAGGCCGTCGGCTATAACGACCTGACCGCCACCCGCCCCTTCAACGCGGCGGAAAAAGAGCAAATCAAATTCGCCCTCAACTATTGGGCCGAACGCCTGGTCAATCACCCGGGGAACGGCAGCGTCGACGTCTACCTAGGTTTTCATAACAACCCCGACGGTTCAGCCTTCGCCAGCTCCCCCCTTAGCTATCCCCCCTACGACAACGGCAAGTGGGGCGTCTCCCCCAACGGAACCATTTACGACAACCTGGTCCAGAACCGCGCCAGTCCCTGGCCCGAAGGGCTCGCCGACAGCATCATCATCTTCGAAGTGCCCTACGCCCCCAATCCCGTCCGCCAACTCATGTACGACGGCGGCGCCTTCGCCACGGTTCTGCATGAAATGGGCCATTCCCTGGGAATCGGCACCCACGGCTTGGCGAACGACAACGACGACAACACCGGTTACTTCGACCCCAAGGGCATCGGCGCCTGGGACCAACACCTCCGCGACGTCTACGGAAAACCCGCCCTCCCCGGCATGAAAATCGCCAACAACGCCACCGGCGCCAACAATACCCCCGGCCTCTTCCAGTACTACAGCTCCACCGGCATCAGCGACCCCGCCCGCTACCGTTACCCCACCTTCCACGGCCCGGAAGTCGACGCCCTCAGCGGCGGCGCCGGCATGCCGGTGATGGGCGGTTCGCCCTGGACCGATTCCGGCGACGGTATCGACGGCGGCAATTCCCTCGGCCACCCCGGCATCATGGGTTCCATCATGAGTTACGGCATAGTTCGCAACATGGCTTTCAGCGAAATGGAACTGGCCATGTTCAACGACCTGGGCTACAAAATCGACCTGGGGGATTTCTTCGGGAAAAGCTTCTATAATAACGTCGGCGGCAACAGCCAAACCAACTCGCTCGGCTTCGGCACCGCCGCGAATCCCAATACCGCCATCCTGGGGCTGGGCGTCCACGTCATGCGTGACAACTTGAATCTCACCCAAGCCGCCGACCTCCACGCCAACGGTCACGGCGGCGGCGGCATCCGCCTCGACGGTTCCGGCAACCGGCTGGTCATCCCCGCAGGGGTCGCCGTCGCCGCCGACGGGCAAAACGGCACCGGGCTCCTGGTGTCTTTTGGCAAAAACAACAGCCTCGATTTGCAGGGCGTCCTGCAGGCCAAGGGCGACGGGGGCATAGCGGCGCATTTAGGCATCGGGGCGGCCGACCCCCGGGTCGCCTCCTACATGCCGGATTACAGCGGCGCCCGCACCCGCACCGACAGTGACGGCGCCGCCAAGGCGGTCCCGATGCAGGAGCGGCACGAACTCCTCCTCTCCCACCAGACCCTGAACGCCGCCCTGGTCAAGGATTTCAACATCAGCGGCACCTTACAGGGAAAACAGGCCGCCATCCAAATCGAAGCGGATTCCCACGTCGAACACCTCAACTTTTACGCCGGCGCGACGGTGTCCGGACACATCGCCTCCGCCTGGGCCAGGAATTCCCAAGGGGGAAGCGATTACCGCACCCTGCTCACCTTCGGCCAGGCCGGGGACGGCGGGGTCATGCAACTGGACGGAAACATTACCTGGACCAAATCGGACCAGTACGTGACCGGAAGCAAAGCCGCGGTGGTGAATTCCCTCGACGTCGATATGGCCGACGGAACCCTGGTTTTCAACGGGAACGCCAACGTCTACAGTTGGACGACGCAAAAAACCGCCACCCTCAAAGGCAACAACCGCATCAAAATCGAAGGCCCCAAGGAATTCGTCAGCGCCGGCACCATTTCCCCCGGCGGGGAGGACGGCACCGGCAGCATCACCATTGACGGCGATTTTCTCCTCACCGAAACCGGGGTCCTCGACCTGCAAATCGCCCCCGGGCAAACCGACCGTTTCCTCGTCACCGGCAGCGCGACCCTGAACGGAAGCGTCAACCTCACCCCCATCTCCACCTATTACGCCAATAATGCCGGCCTGGAAATTACCCCGGAAATGCTGTTCGGCGACAACGTGGGCCTGAACTCGGTGGACGTATTTTCCAACATGAATCTCTCCACCCGCTCCCCCACCCTGCAGGGCGACGTCAACGCGAACGCCGACAACACGGCCGCCGTCTTCACCTTTGCCCGCACCCCCGACAGCTACAGCCAGTACGCCCTCGGCGACAACTCCGCCAACCTCGGCCGCGCCCTTTACCGGGTGGCCGACCACGCCCAGGGGGAAATGCCGGACCTTTTCGTCGCCCTGGACTTTTCCGCCCCCGACGGCAGCGAGGTACGGGCCGGCCTGACCGAACTTCTCCCCGGCTCTTACGCGAACGAGGTCAGCGCCTCTTGGGACGACGGCCGCGCCTTGGCGGGAGCGGTCTTTGGCCAATTATGGTCGATGGCGGCGACAACGCGGCGGCTGGCCTCCGCCGCCGACCCTTCAACTTGCGCTACGGTTGGGGAAAATGCCCCGTGCGGCGGCGAAACGCCGGACGGCCGGGGCCGGTTTTTCCTTCTCCCCAACGCCGGCGTCGCCCGCCAGAAAACCCGCGGCGACGCACTCGGTTACGATTCCACCCGGGTGGGTGCGGTGGCGGGGGTGAATTGGCTGCTTCCCCACGGTATTTTCGGTATCCACGCCTCCTACGCCCACCGCTGGACCGACACCGACACCACGGCCCAATCCCGCGCCGGTTCCGACGTCTTCAACCTGGGTCTCCAGGGTCTGTGGCAGCCGGACAACGGGGTTTTCCTGACTGTCCTCGCCGACGCCGGCCTGGAGTTGACCCGAATGGACCGCTCGGCGGCGGTCGGCGCTTTCGCCCGCCGTTACGAGGATAATTTCACCGCCTTCACCCTGATGGGCGCGTTCCGCACCGGTTACGAATGGGAGGCGGGGTGCTGGCGTTGGGGACCGGCGGCGGGCTTGGATTACAACGGCTATTTCCGTCCCCGGGTGGAGGAGACCGGCGGCGCGGGAGCGCTCCAGTTGGACCGTGAGGGAATGCACAGTTTGCAACTGGCGGCCGGCCTGCAGGCGCGGGTCGAGGCTTTTACCGAAGGCGGCAATAGGGTGACCGCCCAAGTAGGGGCGGACTGGCGGCATGAATTCCTGCCCGGCGGCAACTCCTACCAGGCCGCTTTTATCGGTTATCCCCGGCAGGGATTTGCGGGCGAGGTTCGCCGGGGCGGCCGGGATTCCCTGGCGCTGCGGGCCGGGGCGGCTTTGGCGGTGCGGGAACGGTTCGAAGTCGGGGCCTATGCCGGGGCGGAGTTTTTCCGCGCGGGTTATAATTCCATCCAGGGCGGTCTGACCTTCAGCTGCGGGTTTTAGAACGGTTTTATACCGGTATCGGCTTGAGTAATGGGCACCTCTAAAAATAGCTATGTTGCCCGCAGACGAGGAAGGGCGTAGCGGCAGCGTTTTGTAACACGCGGTGGTGGTTTGTGTTACAAAACGCGAGAGCGAAGCCCAGACGAAGTATCCGGGCAAAAGAGCATTTTTAGAGCTGCCCTAATTTCGTAACGTGTCCCCGAATTACAATATTTCAACTTTTTTCCTTTAAGTCGCGGGTGAGGCCGCCGCTATAATGATAGGTATATCTGGATAGTTGCCTAACCAGCCACTTGATACGTTTCGGTATGGGATAGGGAAAAGCGTCCGATGGCGGTTTCCGCCAGCACCCTGGCAAAACTTAGGGAAGGAGTCAAGAAAATGCGCAAAACCTGGTTTTACGCGTTGGTACCGGGCTGTCTCATCGCGGTTTTTTTCTGTTTCGCCCTGTACGCGCCAACCGCGGCGGAACAAGGCTATCAACCGAATTCCGCCAATCAGGGCTATGCCGGGCAAGGTTATGCCGGGCCAGGTTACAACGGTCCCGGTTATGGCGGCCAGTCGGACCAGGGCTACTCGAGTCAGGGTAACGGGCGGCAGGTTGACCAAAACCTCGGCGCCCTGAATTCGCTGATTGACGAATTCAACCAGGGCGGCGGCGACAACCGGGTCGAGTCGAGGTCGGACCGGGGCGGTAAAATCAACCAGGCCTTTGTGGCGCTTACGGGCCAGGCGGTCAATCCGCTGTTCGGGGTGGCGGCGTTGGGCATGTGGCATTATTTCCGTTCGCCAGACCATCTTCGCGCCAGTCTCCCCCTGTACGACCAGCCGACGGTGTGGGTGCCGGTATTGTGCATTATTTTGTTGATGCTTTTCAACAGCACGATTTGCGAGGCGCTGCCGTTTTTGAAAGTTCCCCTCAACGCGCTCGGGGACATTGTCAACAAGGCGGGAGCGGTGGCGGTTCTGCCGCTGATCGTCAAGATGTTTGCCGATACGGTGGCGGAACCGGCGAGCCGGCACGTGGCGGCGGCGGCGAACTATTTATTCCCCACCGCCTATGCGGCCGATGTGGGTTTGGCGGCGCAGGCCTGGTCGGGAGCGGGCTGGCTGGTGGGGGCGGTTGTAGGGTTTATCGCCTATGTGGCGGTGTGGCTGACCTTCAACGTGGTGGACGTGATGATTCTCATTTGTCCCTTCCCGGGGGTGGACGCGGTCCTGAAGAGCGCGCGACTCGGGATGGTGGGCATTCTGGCCGGCACCAACCAAATGGCGCCGACGACGGCGATCATTTTGGCGGTGGTGTTGACGCTACTGTGTTTACTGGTGGCGGGGTGGTCGTTCCGGCTGTCGGTGTTTGGCCTGATTTTCTCAACCGACATTCTCTTCTTCCGAAAAAAGGCGGTGGCGGCGGAGTCGCTGAAGACTTTCTCCTGTGCCGGCATGAAGCATAACCGCAAGATTCCGATGCGCACCTGGGGGACATTGTCCACCAACCCCGCCGGCGACCTGGTCTTCCATTATCGTCCCTGGCTGGTTTTGCCGGAGCGTAGCGTGCCGGTCGGTAAGGCGGCGGATTTCGATTCCGGGCGGGGTTTGTTGAATCCTTTTGTGGTGGCGGATGGGGTTCCGGACACGCCGTGGTTCCGTTTGCCGCCGCGTTACCGGGGTCAGGCGGACGACCTCAGGACGTGCCTGTCCCTGCACGAAGTGGTTGACTGCGGCGTATCCGGCAAACTCCGTTCGTGGCTGGGCGAACTGTTCGGCGGCAAGAAACCGGCGCCGGCCGGCAGCATGGCGTCATAACGGTTGCCGCTTGGGTCGTTTAGGCGCCGCGCAGAAATAAGGTGACCTGGTTTATTTAACCACAGAGACACAAAGGACACAGAGAACCACAACCACAAACCACTTTTTATTTCAGGTACTATCAAGTTTTTCGGTTGCGGTTCTCTGTGTCCTTTGTGTCTCTGTGGTTAAATAAACCAGGTC
>JAVBTZ010000018.1:0-3588 GCA_031555915.1 Planctomycetota bacterium | reverse complement strand
ACCTTAAACTACGGATGGAAGTTAATCCTGAATTCCATTTCTATAAATAGATTTAAATCCAGGGGCTATACGTCATTCCGCAGTTAAGAGTGGTTCTCTGTGGTCTCTGTGTTCTCTGTGGTAAAAATTATTTTAAATCATCGCTCCGCAAAAGTTTACCCTTATTTCAGCGCCATTCGGGTCTGTCACGAAATAAACTATCCAACTCAGTAGGAAAATGACCACGTTCAATTAGCGCGTTCCACAGTGCAAAGGTCATTCCGAACGGTAGTGAGGAATCCAGCGGTCGCATGACGTTCGGTATAAGCCGTCCCCATTTGGCTCGCTGGGGCGACTCCTACGAGCCAAATTTACAACGTCCAGGACCCAGCGGTTTGAGTCCCCTGGATTCCTCACTACCGTTCGGAATGACAAGTATTTTTACCTCTTTTTACTGCCTGGCGCCGCTCAATCCTCCGCCCGATCCCCTTCCGCCATACGCACCAGTTTGGGATCAAACCGGGCCACCGTCTCTACCAAATCAGCCTGCTCCGCCATAACCGCGTCGATATCCTTGTAAGCCATGGGGCATTCATCGAGTCCGGCCGAGAGCAGGGTAACCCCCCGCTCCTGCAGAAAATCCAGCATTTGCCGCTTGGTGTAAGTGTTCATGGCGGCTTTCCGGCTCATGCGGCGGCCGGCGCCGTGCGAGGCGGAATGGAGGGACTGGGCGTTGCCCCTCCCACGCACCACATACCCCGGCGTCCCCATGGAACCGGGAATCACCCCAAGAACCTCCGCCATGGCCGGAGTGGCCCCTTTCCGGTGCACCACCACTTCCTTTCCGGCGTACCTTTCCTTCCAGGCGAAATTATGGTGGTTTTCGACATCGGCCAGGACGTCGGCCTTGAGGTGCCGGGCGATGCGGCGGTGGATGAGCTGATGGTTGGCCGCGGCGTAACGCCCCATCAATTCCATGGCCGCCCAGTATTCCCTGCCCTCCGGCGAATCGAGGTCGAACCAGGCGAGATGGGACTGCTCTTTGCCGAGTTCGGGGTGAAGTTTGGCCGCCAGCTTCGAGTAATACTCCGCCACCTTCCCTCCCGTTCCCCGCGAACCGGAATGGGACAGGAGGGCCAGGTAGGTTCCGGCCGGCAGTTCCTTGCCGGCGTGCCGGCCGCCGGCGCGGGGGTCGGACCAGAGGGCGCGCGGCTCCGGCAGGGTGAGTAGGCCGAATTCGACAAAATGGTTGCCGGAACCGGAAGTGCCAAGTTGACTCCAGGCCAGATCCCGATTGGCGCGAGTGACCGGGGAGACTTGCCAATCCTCTTCCATCACCTCGTGGTCGAGGGGAGTCTTGAAGTGGGCGCCGAGGCCGAAGGCGGTTTCGCGGGTGAGGGCGTTACGGAGTTTTTCGCTTTGGCCGGTAAGGTAGGCGACCGGCAAATCGAGCACGGACAATTTCATGCGGCAAGCGATATCCATGCCGACGGCATAGGGTATGACGGCGTTGTGGGTGGCGAGGACGCCGCCAATCGGCAGGCCGTAGCCTTGGTGGGCGTCGGGCATGAGGGCGGCGGCGACGGCGACAGGGAGGCTGCGGGCGTTTTCCATTTGTTTGAGGGCGCCCGCCTCGATGTCGGCGCCCCATTGCCGGTAGGGTATGGTCATGGCGTTATTCCCTGGACTTTTGCAAAATCACCGTTCAAACCGCCGCATGGCGATTTTGTAAAAGCAAAACCCTGAAAATTCGAACTAAAACGATTTTTGCAATGTGACGCTTGGCGGTTAAATCGTCACTTTGCCAAACTTCAGTCATTGAGTTTTTCGGTTGCGGTTCTCTGTGTCCTTTGTGTCTCTGTGGTTAAATAAAACTTACCGACTAATTTTTGCGCGGCGCCTTGGTTCAACCATGGGAGCAGTTCCGAAAATGCACCACCCCCTCGGCCGTAAGTCCACCCCCGCCTTTCCGCACCACCGCCCTCACGCCGTTCGGGTCGCCGAGACAACTGACAATGTCATCCGCCGCCGACAAGTCCTCCCCTTCCGTATAACCATTGTAAGTGGCCAGAACCCGGCAGCCGGCAGCCTTGGCGGCCTGGACGCCGATGTGCGAATCCTCCACCACCAACGTTTCATCGGGGGAGAGGCCAAGCCGTTCCAGGGCGGTCAGGTAAATTTCCGGGTCCGGTTTTTTCTTCTTCACCGCGTCTCCGGCGAGAATCAGGCGGAATTGGATTTCCGCCAAAGGCCCATGCGCCACCGCGTCGGCGACCCGTTCGTTGGTGGTGGTGCAGATGCCCAGGACCATTCCCTGATCCCGAGCCTCCCGCATGAAGCGGAGCACTCCCGGCCGCAGGGGCAAGGTCGGCAGCAGGTTCAGGAAAAGGTCGGTTTTCCGCTGGTGCATTTTTTTGATGAAGCCCGGCAGATCGGCGGGGGGATTTGCGCCTTGGTAATAGTGAGCGAAATAATACTGGCAGCGCTCCTTGCCGCCGCCGACGCCGAGGAGTTGTTGGTAGAAGCTTTCGCCCCATTCGATGTCGGGATAACCCAATTCGGCGAAGGCTTGGTTGAAGGCCACCCGGTGGCCGTGGCGTTCGGTGTCGATGATGACGCCGTCGAGGTCGAAGAGGACGCCTTTAAGCATGGGGATTCTCCTGTTTGAAGCGGCCCAGAAATTAATTGATCTGCTTTATTAAACCACAGAGACACAAAGGTCACAGAGAACCGCACCCACAAACGACCTTTATTGCAGGTATATTAGGTTTTTTTGCGGTTGTGGTTCTCTGTGTTCTTTGTGTCTCTGTGGTTTAATAAAACTAATCAACCTGTTCCTGCGCGGCTCCTTGGTCGGCAAAGTCATGTGGAAACGCCGGCGGAACCGAACAGCTCGATATGCTCCCGCGCCGTCTCCCGCACCGCCTCCACTATCGCCCTATCCAAAACCAACGGCGCCGCCTTACTTCCTGCGGCATCGAGATATTTCCTAATCGACCCCAAATAAGCGATTTTCACCGCCGTGGAAATGTTAATCTTGGCCGCGCCCAGCCGAATGAATTCCTTGAACGCCGCCGCCGACAGACCCGTCCCGCCATGAACCACCAGCGGCACCCCGCCCACCCGCGCGCGGATCTCGGTGAAACGGGCAAAATCCAGCCGCGGCTCCCCCTTGTACAACCCGTGCGCCGTCCCCACCGCCGGCGCGAAAGCGTCGATACCGGTCTCCCGCACATACGCCTCCGCCTCCCCCACGTCGGCGAGATGCGCGTCTCCCGCCCCCACCTTCACCTGTTCCTCCACTCCGGCAATCGCCCCCAACTCCCCCTCCACGCTCACTCCCCGCGCATGCGCGTATTCGACCACCGCGCGGGTAAGCCGCACATTCTCTGCGAAAGGCTTCGCCGAAGCGTCCAACATCACCGACGTCCAGCCCCGGTCGGCGCAACGCATAGCCAAATCGACCTCGGCGCAATGATCCAAATGCAGCGTCACCGGAACGTCCGCCAGTTCCGCCTCGGCCCTGACCATCGCCCCCAGGCCCGCCACGCCGTAAGCCTTCACCGTGCTCACCGACGTTTGGATAATGACCGGCGACCGCCGTGCCAC
>JAVBTZ010000214.1:0-7313 GCA_031555915.1 Planctomycetota bacterium | reverse complement strand
CAGAGAACCACTCTTAACTGCGGAATGACGTATAGCCCCGGGATTTAAATCTGTTTATAAAAATGGAATTCAGGATTAACTTCCATCCGTAGTTTAAGGTGGTTCTCTGTGGTCTCTGTGTTCTCTGTGGTAAAAAATTATTTTAAATCATCGCCTCGCAAAGAATTACCCTTATTTCAGCGCCATTCGGGACAGGTTACGAAATTACTCAACGCCTATTCCTCTTCTTCCCTTTCTTCCTTCTCCGGCCCGCCGTCCGCCGTGGCCGGACCCTGGGCTTGCCGCAATATTTTGACCCCGGCGGGGAGATCCACAAACTTGCCGATGATGTTTTCGTACAGGTCTCGGTTGCGCATAAAGAGCTGCCGGGCGCCGGTGGTGGCGTCGGAGAGGTAGAGTTCGTAAACCCGGCGCCAATTCGCCAGGTCGGACAGATCGTTGTAAATAAGCCCCTTCTCCCGCTTGGCCTTGAGGAAATTACGCCATTCCCAGCGAATTTTGGTGAAAACCCCCACCAGGGTGTTGGACTTCATGGAATCCCGACCCGCCATTTCGCGGGAGGTCTCCCAGCGGTAATCCGCCATCAGGTTGGTGAAAAGCTTCTGCCGCGAACCCGGCCGCAAAAAGAGCGACGGCACCAGCAAATGCCCGCCGTCCATGCCCTCCCGCGCCATGGCGCAAACGCATTGGTTCCCAAGGCAGGGCACAATCACCACGATGGGAGTAAGGCGCAAGTCGACCCGGTTTTCCTTTTTCTTGGCGCCGATGATGGTATTCAAGAATACCCCGGGATCCAGCTCCTCGATGGCGACGAGACCGGAACGCACCACGCCCCGCTCGTTCACCACGTCCTCGCTCACCAGGAAATTCTCGCGGATGACCATCGGCAGGAAACGTTCCTTGCTGCCGCGCATGGTAAAAGACAAATCGTTGAAGGCCCGGCATTCCCTGCGGATCAACGCATCCGGCGCCGGCATCTTCAACTCGCCCTTGCGAAAGCGCCCCTCCGCCTCCTCCACCGATTCCAATATGGAAAACACCACCTCCTTTTCGATGCGCTTGTAATTCCGTTGCAAACTGTCCCGGCGGACCGTCATCGCCTGGTGCTCGGTCTGCAAATCGAACATGCTGTTTTTCGACGAATGCGGCCGGTTTTTCAAGGACGTCATCGCGTACTCGATGTCCAGAATCTGCTGCTCGATGTTCTTCATCCGCGCTTCAATGTTGGAAAGCGTCTCCTCCATCAGCACATTGTAACTGCGGGCGTTGATGATGCGGCGGTAGGCGCGTTCCGTCTTCCATTCGATGGAGTTTTTCTCCATATAAACCAGCGACTCGTCAGGGGACGGCGTGCATTCCATGCGGCCGACCCCGGTCAGGTATTCGTCGGCGTAGATCACGTTGAGGTAGGTGCCGCCCCATTCAAAGGCCGAGACCACGTTGTCCTGACAATCGCGGGTGATAAAGTCGCGGATTTCCTCGTTCATCCACCAGGGCTGGAAGCCGATGACGCCGTGCCGCAAAAAAGCGCGCACCGCCAGGGGCATGGCTTCCTCCCGGCAGAAAAATAACGCGGTGTTGGCGTAGACCTGCTTGAATTCGCGAACGAGGTACTTTTCCATAAACACCGTTTCGCGCTGGATGGCGTCAAGGCGCGCGGCCTGGGACATGATCGTTTCCTTCAGCTTGTCCACTTCCTCCTTGATATTCTTGCGATTGCGGAATTTGTTGGCGATGCGGCCGATCCCGCCCAATTTGGCCAGGAAACCGTCCTGGATGCCGTCGGCCGCGCCTTCGGAATCCAGCCGCCGCATGCGGGTGGACAGGTCCTTTCGCTGCTCGCCAATCGTCTCGAAAAGCGTTTCCAACGCCAGCAGGTAAATGGCCCCGCCCATCAGTTTGCCGTGGTTTATCTGCGCCCGGGTCAATTCCACCGCCAACGGTTCCGTCGCCGACACCGCGTAGGCTTCGCGGAAAATGTTGGGGAGATCCCGGGAATTCGACTCGCGTACCAGCTGCCATTGGGCCAGCGCCAAATCCTCGGCGCGGCGTAACTGCGGCGTATATTCCTCCGGCAACGGCAAGCCCTTTTCCTTGGCCGCGGCGACGCTTCCCTCCATAACCTCCTGCCGGCCGCGCAGTTGCTGCATCAGGCGGTCGATCTCGTCGGAAACGGGGATATTGTCCATTTCCGCCGTCTGGCGCTCCAATTCGGTCACCACCGCCGGGGGCAATTTATCCCGGCCCAGGCGAAGCAACTTCCGCTCTTCCTCGATGTCGCCCAACCGGATATAAAGGGACAGGCGTTTTTCGATCGCCGCCAAAAGGCCCGGCGCCACCGCCACCGATTGCACCCCCGGCAGGACTTCATTTTTCCGCTTGCCGGGCATTTTGCTCCGCACGGCGGTGGTCGAATCGTTCCGCGGACCCCGCGAAAGGCCCGACGCCTTGTCCGGCACCACGAAGTTGCCGGTATCGCCGAGGCTTTTACTGTAAATTTCCGTGCGGCCGCCACGCTGGTTGGCGCTGTCGGCCTCGCTGGCGGCTTTGGCAAAGGAGTCGGTGGAAAAGGCCGTCTTCAAATAGATGGCGGTATCGCCAAAGGAAGCGGCGCTTTCGCCATCGTCCTGGCGGTCTTCATGATTCACGGCGGCCGCCGCCAACGGATTCTTGATCTCAACGTAAAGGGGCGGTCCGTCCCCCTCCCGTTCTGCGACGCGGTGAACTTCGCCGGGTTCGTTACCTGGTTCGTTACCTGGTTCGTCGCCGGGCTGCTCGCGAAGCGCTTCCGGTTTGTCCGTGGCCGGCGCGTCCGACGGAGCGCCCGCTGCGGCGGCCAAACCCGCTTGACGGCCGCCCTGCCCGAACCAATCGCGCTTGGGATGGCCTTCGATTAATTTTTCCAGGGCGTTTTGGGTGTCGTCCTTTAATATGAGCTGCGGCGTGGTTTCCGGTTCGTTGAGGGGAATAATCGCCTCGGCGACTTCCGGATTGACCAGGGGTTCCTCTTCCCCACCGAGCAGCCTATCCGATTGCGGCGATGCGGCGAATTCCGGTTCGATGATGTCCTGTTCGCTGAATTCGTCGTCGCTCATCGCCGGTGCGGGAACTACTACCCGGCCAGCCTGGACATCGCGCGGCGTCTCGCCGCTTTTCAGGCCGGTGGCGGCGGAGGGCTGCGTGAAGGGGCTTAAAGCGTCGTTCGGCCCGGATTCGGGCGCAAGCGGGAGGTTCTCGCGGATGGTTTCTAGGTTTTCGTCTCGGACGCGCATAATGGTATTGGCAGTGCTGCTGAAACCCTCTTCCGACCGCAAAAAATAGTTGGTGTCGGATCCCGGGGTGTAAATTTGGGTGCTGTTGTCGGCATAAGCGTTTTCGCGATTGGGATTGGGGAGAATATCGCCAATCATCATGTCGACGTCGGCCTGGTTTTCCATGGCGCGGGGGAGGCGAAGTTCGGTACCGGGGAAGGTGCGCGGTTCTTGCCGCGGCGCGTCGGCGGGGTCATGGCCGGATTGGGAGGGCAGGCGCTTGGTGGTGCCGCGTCTGACGGTTTTTGGCGTCTGCAGGCGAATGATGAATGAGGAAATACGCAGTATGTCGTTGTCGGTCAGGTGGCGGGGTTCTTTGATAGGCTGGTTGTTAAGGAGGGTACCGTTGAAGGAACCCAAATCCTTGATGCCGCAAATGCCGTTTTTGAAAAGAATCACCGCGTGCCTTCGGCTAACAGCCGGCGAGGGGAGATTGATGTCGCATTCCTTGGCCCGGCCAAGAAATAAGGGTTTACCCTCTTCCAGAGGATAAACCTGACTGCCATCCTTGTGCCTAACGACCAGGATGGGCTTATTCCCTGGATGGGAGAATTGCGGTTGGGCTTTTGCATTATCGGTTGTTATGTTATCCCCTCTGAGGGTTGGTGCGTCAAAAATTTCTCTGTTATCGTGAATTTATTATATCACCCTGTCTACCCTTTCGCTACCTATAAATCGATAAAACAATGTGGCAGTCCTTACCCGGCCCCACGCAACATTTTTGTTGCCCTTTTGGCAGCAACCGGCTTGGCGAAAGGACGCAACCGGTCTTGGTTCCACGCTGGCGAGAAATAACGATGAGCATTGCAATTGGTTATACTTGCTAGAGTTATATGGCGGTTTCCGCGAATCTGGCTTTGTCCCGCTGAAGAAACCGCTTCGCCTTCCCTGGGAAAGCGAAGCGGTCAAATCGGTCATTATGCAAAACTTCAGCTTTTTACCTATAACCGACGACGCCCGCAGGGGGGGCGTAGGTAACGGGGGGGCAGGCGCCGGTGTAGCAAGCGGCGGGCGGCGGGGCATAAGCGGTAACTACGGGAGCCGGGGCCGGGACATAAACCGGCGCGGGAGCCGGGGCGTAGACAGGGGCGGGCGGCGGGGCGTACATGGGAGCGGGAGGCGGACAAGCAGGCGCAGGCGCAGGCGCACAAATCGGTTGCGGCGGCGGACATACCGGCGCGAGGCAATACTCGTTCTTCTCACACCCGCAGCCGGCGATAATGGCGGGAGCAACAATCAACGCAGCCACAAGCAAAAACTTTTTCATGATATCCCCTTGCAAAAATGATTTCCAAATCCCCGATGGATGTTGAAGCGAACGATAGTAAAGCTATCGACCCAATCTGGGTTTTGTCTAAAGGAAAAAATTCGTATGGGGACATTTTTTATCGGAAAAAGCGTATATATCTTTTACGGAAAAAACAGTTGCAAAAAAGCTGTGAAAACATACACTGTTATTTCGCAAATCAATGCGCCGGTAGCTCAAATGGATAGAGCGACAGACTACGGATCTGTAGGTTAGGGGTTCGACTCCTCTCCGGCGTGCCAATATAAGAGCCGCAACCCCAAGGGGTTGCGGTTTTTTATTTGACTTCTTATCAACCTGTTTTATGCTCTGGTCACGAATACCGGTCACGAACCGGAGCCTGACATGCCCAAAAAGACCCCCTATCCAAAACCTTCAAAACGCTACCACCACGGCGCCGGGTGACATAAAAAAAATCACCCCTGCCCAAGCCGACAAATTCCTTTCGCAAATCGCCGCCGCCAATTCCATCGCTACCCGTAATCGCACCCTGGCAATATGCAGCCGTTTTTTTAACTGGGCGGTCAAAACGCTCCGCACTAGAGTCAATCCTTTCACTGGTATAAAATCAATTAGGGAAGAACGCCGCGCGGATATTGTCTATTGCACCCCCACAGAACGCGAAGAGTATATAGCCGCCGCAAAAAAGAGTGAATGGTCGGAGTGGTTGGCAATACCAATTGCCTTTTATGCCGGTTTGCGACGCGAGGAAATCTCCCGTCTCGAATGGCCGGACATTCGTTTTAAGGAAGGGATAATCGTTGTACAGGAAACGAAAACCGGAAAGCCCCGGGAGGTACCGCTGGCGGCAGTCCTTGAAAAAATCTTGACGGAGGTGCCAGTACATGAGCGCCGAGGCTATGTGGTGAAGTGCCCAGACGACCTCGATAGACTATGGCGGATGGATAATCCTACAACGCTACTTTTACGGGAACCACTTCCGTAAAAGTAGCATGAGTATAGGGTTAGACAATAATTCCGGCGCTGGCGGCAAAGAACGAAGGTCACCGCAACTGGTTATTCATGCTAGATTTGCGGGGCGGTTTCCGCAAATCTAGCGTTGTAGAGATAACCTCGTGCGCAAAATCCAGAAAACCAACAAGACCGAGCTAATGGTGGCGTGGAACGCACCAAAGCCTCCGCCATCCCGGGCCAAAGATTATAAAGTTCTCGATGACAGGTTTACAGTCAGGACCGATTAGGACCACCGGCGCCATTTGGGTCGGCGCAATATTATAACGCGGCTGGACCGGCGGGGGGATGATGACGAATTCAGCGAAAAGCGGCTTGGGAATGTTTTGCGGGGCGAAGCGACCGCACATGGTTTCGATTCCTTTTTGGCGGGTCAAATGACCCTGGGGAGATGGTCCCATTGGGTTGTGTACTGCGGGGACATAAGTTGCCGCTGCATTCGCCAGTCTTCGTCGCCCATGCCTTGACTTGCGTAATGAAGGGTGCCGGCGCCGAAACGTTTGTTCATGGCGTCCAGGGTTTGCATCAGGGCGAGTTGCTTTTCGCGGGCGGCACGGGGGAAAAACAGGTTGCCTTGCGACAGGGTTTTCGCGGCGTCGGTGATTTCCAGCGCCATTACCCCGGCGCGTTTGAAATTGTAGCCCTCGCGGTAAATTGCCCGGAGGCCGGCCAGCGCGGTTGTAATCAGGTCGGGGGTGTTGGACGTGGCCGGCATGAGGGGGAGAGCCATCGCGTTCTGATATTGGCGGTCCTGGTCGCGGAAGGGGTTGGTGGCAATCCACACGTAGAGGCTGCCGGCAAAGCTGTTTTGCTGGCGCAGCTTTTCGCCGACGCGGGCGGCGTGGGTGGCGACGGCCTCCTCAAGTTCACCGAGGTCGGTGACGAGTTTAGCGAAGGAACGCGAGACATGGATTTGCTGTTTAGCCGGTGGCTGTTCTTCGAAGGGAATACAGGGATCTCCGTTCAATTCTCTCACGGTTCGCTCAAGGGTAATGGAGTACAATTTCCGGGCCTGAAACGGCGACAAGTGTTTCAATTGCCAAGCGGTGGCGATGCCCAGACTGTTTAAACGCCGCATCAGTCGGGACGAAACGCCCCATATTTCTTGCACTGGATAATTTTCCAGTACGGCGTCGATTTCTGCTTCGGTCGCGAGCCGGCAACTGCGAACGCCGCGATTCTTCGCGGTTCTATTGGCGAGTTTGGCGAGGGTTTTCGTCGGGGCGATGCCGACGCAGACCGGAATCCCCACCCACTGCTTGACGATGCCGGCGAGGTAATCACCGAAGACTTCAGACTGTTCCTTCCCCATTTCGTGCAGTAGTAGAAACGCCTCGTCGATGGAATAGACTTCCATATCTTTTGAGAATTGCCGCAAGGTCAACATAACCCGCCGGCTCAGGTCGCCGTATAGGGTATAGTTGCTTGAGAACACTTCGACCCCATGCTGCAGGGCAAAAGCACTAAATCTAGTGTTAAAATAGGCAAAAGACCCCAATATACGGGATTCTATTCTATAGTTTGATGCTGATTCTTGTGGTTCCTACGGTTTTCTCGTGACCTATTATCAGCCCGTAAATAAATTCTTTTTTCCATCATTTTCTCTATTTTCAGATCTCTCAAAAATGTTAAGATCACAGTTGTTACAAATTTCACTGCGAGCTGCATTCTTTGGAGATTTTCGACTATGTCTATGGGCAAGAGACGCACGGATAAGCAGGGCG
>JAVBTZ010000028.1:0-4588 GCA_031555915.1 Planctomycetota bacterium | reverse complement strand
ACAAACCACCACCGCGTGTTACAAAACGCTGCCGCTACGCCCTTCCTCGTCTGCGGGCAAAATAGCTATTTTTAGAGGTGCCCTTAGGTCATGCTCACCTCCGCCCGCAGTTTGTTGAGTTCGGTCTGGGTCTTGACCAGGTTGGCGTAGATCCCGTCTTTGGCAATCAATTCGTCGTGCGAACCGATTTCGGCGATTTTCCCCTCATCCACCACCACCAGACTGGTGGCGTTCCGAAGCGTCGCCAAACGGTGGGCGATGGCGACCACGGTGCGGGATTTAATCAAATCCGCGATGGCGTCCTGAATGGCTTTTTCCGTTTCCGAGTCGACGCTCGACGTCGCCTCGTCGAGGATTAAAATCGGCGGATTGTGGAGAATCGCCCGGGCGATGGCGATGCGTTGGCGTTCGCCGCCCGACAGGGTAATCCCGCCTTCCCCCACCAGGGTGTCGTAGCCGAATTCCTTGTCGATGATGAAGTCGTGGGCGTGGGCGGCCTTGGCGGCGTGGACCACGGCGGCGAAATCGGCTTCGGGATGGCCGTAGCGGATGTTGTCCATGAGGGAGGCGCGGAAGAGGAACGGCTCCTGCATGACAATGCCAATCTGCCGGCGGAGGTCCAAAAGCCGCATGTCCTTCAGGGGCCGGTCGTCAATGCGGATTTCCCCCGAGTCGACGTCGAAGAAGCGGCAGAGCAGGTTGATTATCGTGGACTTGCCCGCGCCCGAACGCCCGACCAGGCCGACCATTTCGCCGGGGTTGATGTTCAGGCTGATGCCTTTGATGACTTCCTTGCCCCGCTCGTAGGAAAAGTGGACGTTTTTGAATTCGATGTGGCCTTTGAAGCGGCCGATCGGTTTGGCGTGCGGCGGGTCGTAGACTTCCGGCACCGCGTCCAGGACGGTGAAGATGCGTTCGGCCGAAGCGAAGGCGTGGTTCATCCAATTGGCGATGACGGTGAACCATTGGAGCGGAGTGTAGAACTGCCACATCAGGGCGACATAGGCGGTGATGGAACCGACCGTGAGCGTTTCGCCGGGGGCATGGGCGGAGACCCGGGCGGCGGCCAGGTACCAGACGATCGCCACGGCGATGGACATTATCCAGAAGGTCCCTTCGGCAAAGCCGGCATAGGCCCGGTCGATTCGCACCACCAAACCGAAAACATCGGTGTTCAGTTCGGCGAAGCGGCCAGCCCGGTCGTCTTCGGTGCCGGCGGCTTTGACCGACTTCAAGCCGCGCATGGATTCGCCGAGGACGGTATGCATGGTGGCCCAGCGGGCGCCCTCTTTCTGGAAAAGTCCGTGCAGGCTTTTCCAAATCCAGCGCACCCCGAGGATCAGGACCGGAACCGGCACAAACACCACCAGGGCGAGCCGCCAGTCCAGTTCCCACAAGACATAGGCGATGGCGAAAAAGGACAGGGTATTCACAAATAAATAAGGAAGGCCGTCAATAAGGAAGTGCTGGAGCTCCTGGGTGTCGTGCATGACGCGGGAGACGAGTTCGCCGGCTTCGCGTTTGGAGAAGTAGCCCATGCGGAGCTTCTGCATATGGGCATGGAGGCGGGAGCGGAGATCGGAAATGAGCCGGCTCGCCAGCCACGAAGCCAGGTAGGTCGAAGCGTACCGCGCCACGAAGAACACCAGTCCGCAGATGAGCATCAGCCCGACCAGTCCTTCGAGGCGGTCACGTTGCCCCCCGAGGATGACCCCGTCCGTAATCTCCTTGGTGAGAATGGGCGGGATGACCCCGGCCAGGACGCCGACGACGGTGCAGGCGATCAGTACGGTCAAGCGCCCCCGATAGTCCTTGAGTAGCCCCATCAGCCGGCGGAAGACGGCGAAGGATTTGACGCAATTGGGGCAGGTGACGCCGCGTTCCGGCAGGGGGTTGTGGCAATGGGGGCAGTAGGCGTCGCCTTCGGGCTCTGGGGTGACTTCGGGGAGTCCCTCGATTTGGTTGTTGATGAGCCGGCAGAAGACGCCGAATTCGGGGACCAGGGTTTTGGAATATTTGACCAGCCGGCGTTCGCCGCCGTTTTTCAGTTCGGCCGCGAGGGAGGAGGCGCCAAGAAGTTCGCGGATGTGAATTTCCTTGATATCGGCGAGGGGCAAATCCAGGTCGATGCCGTCCGCAGCCAAAACGAGGAGCCGGTCCCCTTTCAGGACCAGATAGGCGGTGCCGAAAAGTCCGGCCATATCCAGGTCGGTGGCCTGGCAATGGCGAAGGGGGGCGTTGGGGTAACGGGCGTCCAGTAATTTAAGCAGGTGGTCGGGGAGTTGGTCGTCAAGCATGGGGTCTCGCGTTATAATGGGCCAAATTGTGGTAAATCCGAAGCGGATATGGTAAAATTAGTTAATAAGCGGTAAAAATTTCGCGCACGCTATAGGAGTCTGTCATGAGCACCATCGTAAAAGAGATTGTCATCCCCCCCGACCATAAAATCAACCTTGAAGTCGAGCTTCCTCCCGATTGTCCGACCGGCGAGGTGGTGGTAACTTTGATTGTCGAGGCAAAGGATGCCCAGACCAAGAATAAGCCGCAAAAACCCCAGAATCGAATATCTGAGCTGTATGGCATTTACGAAGGTCAGATTTGGACTTCAGACGACTTTGACGCGCCATTGGAAGATTTCGCGGAGTACATGTGATGCGGTTACTTTGGGATACACATGTCATTATTTGGTATTTTGAACGAAGCGCTACTCTTAGCGGCAAAATGGTATCTATCATTGAAAACCCAGATAATGACCTATTTGTAAGCATTGTCAGTATTTGGGAATTGGCAATAAAAGTTAAATTGGGAAAGTTGCATCTTCCGTGCCCTGTCCAAGGAATTGCTGACAAGCTTCGTGATAGGGGGGTTAATTTGATCCCTATTTATGAAAAGCACGCCATATTTGCCGGATTCCTGCCTTTGCATCACCGGGACCCCTTTGATCGCATGCTCATCGCCCAAGCCCAATTGGAAAGGTTGACCTTGGTCACTTGCGATTCGGTATTTGATCAATATGGGGTGAAGAAAATCTGGTAAGACGTTGCGCAGTTTACCCGCCCCAGCCAAAAAGTCCATCCCCCTTACCCTTCCTCCCTCAACCTAATCTGTACCGTTATGGTTCTTTCCATTAAACGGTTACGTTTATGGTCAAGTAAAGCCAGCAAAAAAAAAGCCTATATTTTAACGCCGATACGTGCTTGCTATTGATTTGAACGCGCTCCGACATTAGAATGGTAGATTCGGTAAAATCCTGTGGGCATTGGAGTCTACCTCATGTCGCGATTGGTCGGAGGCCGTACATGATCAGCGAAGGCACCCTAAAAAAATTGCGCACCCTCGCCTCCGATCTCGTCCTGGTCGGGATTACCAGCCCGCTGGAAGAGTGGCGCGACATCAATGAAAAAGCCGACGAACTCGCCGGAGCCTTTCTCCAGGACGGCGACTCCGACGCCCAGGACGTGGCCAAGACCCTCTCCGACATCGCCAAATCCCTCTCCAAAGGCATAATAGCCAACCCCGAAGCGGGAGTGAAGGCGATCCAAAGCCTGTCCGGCGTGCTGCAGGACCTCGACGGCGGCTCCGGCATCATCGAGTCCCACCGGAAACAAGCTCTCGCCGAAGCCGGTCTTTTTTTCCGCGACGCCAAAAAGGAGGAGGCCCTGGTAAAACAGGCCACCACCTTCGAGGACGACGACGAACAGCGCGAAATGATCATGGCCATCGAGCAGCGTATCGACGAACTCGAAAGCGCCCTCTTCGCCCTTTCCCCCCCGGTGACCGATTCGGACGAAGTCCGTTCCATCTTCCGGCAATTCCACACCCTGAAAGGCGAGGGGGCCATCTGCGGCATCAAATCGGTCGCCGACTTCTGCCACGGCATCGAATCCGAAATCGAAGGCGCCCGCAGCGGCAACCTGATCCTGACGAACGACATCGTCTCCACCCTGCAGGAATTGACCGCCATCGCCCGGCAAATCCTCGCCGGCGAAAGCCGCGAAGACATCGGCGAAGACCTGATCCAAAGCCTGATGGACGAGTTGCATAAAGGCGTGGTCGAAGCCCAGAGCGAAGCCGCGGAGGAAGGGGAAACCGCCGGCGAAGTTGCCGGACCGGAAGAGGAACAGGATAAATTCGCCGATTTCTTCTCCGGCTTCGAGCCGCCCCCGCCGGGCGAAGTACGGAAGGAAGAAGAGGAAACGGGACCCCCGCCGGAAGCCGACGCCGCCCTGTCCGACCCGGCCTTCGCCGATCTTTTCGATACCGGCCCCGCCCCGGCAAGCGACCACCAGCCCGCCACCGTCGCCTCCGGTCCCCTTTCGGACGCCGCCGCCGCAGCAGCAGCCGAGGCGATGCTGGCGGAAAGCCGCGCTCCCGATCTCCCCTCCGACGGCATAAGCGCCGCCGAAGCGAAACACCTGGCCGAACAACTCAGCGCCGCCGAATTCCTGAACACCGTGTTCACCGAAAACGAGCCGGACACCGAGCCGGAACTCATCCTGTGCCCCCCCCCCGCCGGCCGCCCCGCCGGCGGGACCCCCCCCGCCGCCGCCCCCCCCCCGGGGGCGGGCGGCACCGGGGCGGGGAAAGG
>JAVBTZ010000151.1:0-7404 GCA_031555915.1 Planctomycetota bacterium | reverse complement strand
CCGACGCCATCGGCTGGCAGGACCGGCCCGCCCCCTTGGTCCTGATCGTCCCCAATATCGCCGCCTACGTGGGAGGCGACATCACCGCCGGCATCGTCGCCCACCAGGTCATGCGGGCGCGCGGAAACAGCCTGTTTCTGGATGTGGGCACGAACGGCGAAATCGTCCTGGCCGCGAACGGAATCGTTTACGCCTGCGCCGCCGCCGCCGGCCCGGCCTTCGAGGGGGCGAGGATTGGCCAAGGCATGCGGGCGACCAATGGAGCCTTGTCGCGGGTCTGGGTCGGACCCGGCGGGGAAATCGAAACGGCGGTGGTGGGTGAATCCCGGCCGGCCCGGGGCCTCTGCGGTACCGGGCTTCTGGACGCGGTGGCGGCCTTGTTGCGACTGGGGGTGATTGATGAAGGGGGGCGGATGCTCGAACCCGAAGAAGCGGAGGAAGAGGGTGTTTCCGCTCCGGCCCGGGCGCGTTTGCACCAGGCCGACGCCGGTCCCGCCTTCTGGCTGGAAATGCCCGGCAGCCACGGCGGCGCGGGCGTGGCCTTGACGCACCGGGACGTCCGCGAATTTCAATTGGCCAAAGGGGCGGTGGCGGCAGGGGTGAGGGTGCTGCTTGACTTGGCGGGAATCAAACCGGAAGCGGTCGACGAGGTCCTTCTCGCCGGAGGCTTCGGCAATTATTTGCGTCCCGAGTCGGCTCTGGCGGTGGGCCTGCTTCCGGCCGGGATCAAGCTGGAACGGGTGAAGTCGGTCGGCAACGCCGCGTTGGCCGGCACCAGACTGTACCTGTTGTCGCGGGGTGAACGCAGCGAAGCCGAGCGGGTGAGCCGCGAAGTGCGTTATATCGAGCTATCCGGTCGCGAGGACTTCCAGATAGCCTTTGCCGAGGAGATGCTGTTTCCCGAGGGCAAAGTCTAACGCGGTTTCAGTTCATCCATAAACTGGGTCAAGTCGCCGCAAGTCAGGGCCGCGTCGGCCAACGCGTCCAGCGAAGCCGAATCGGTGCATCTCCCCACCGTCTGTTTCACCGAAGGCGGGACTGAACCGAAGCGTCTGGAAAGAATTCGGATGATGATTTCGCCCTTCCCTTCCGCCTTGCCTTCCGCCTTGCCTTCCGCCTTGCCTTTCACCTCACCTTCACGTATCAATTTTTCTGCAATGGTAAGTGCCATTTCGTCTGCCTCCTTATTTCCAAGAATTTTTCCGAAGGTCCGATTCGCAATATCCCTAATGTCGCTGGCGCGGTAATTCGTGGCCATATAATTCAAAAAAGTGGTCATCCAGTCGAAGGCGCGGTGATCCTTGAGGGCTCTCTTCATCATGACGCCGACCAGGTCGAACGAAGCCTCCAATTTATTCCGCGGAGCGGCCTGCAGCAGGGTAAGTAGAGTTTGCACGGCAGGGTGTCCCGCTATTTCATTTGTCGGCATGGCGGCCAAATCCACCAGATGCAACGGGACTTTCAAGATGTTCATATCCAGCCCGGGGGTGGTGGCCATGAGGTCGGGGATTTGCCTGAGGTTTCGCCAGGGTCGGACGCCGTTGTAGAGGACGATCGCCACGGGATAGGGGAGGATGTGGTCGCCGGAAGTTCTCTTGGTGGCGAGGAGGTGCCGTTCGTATCCCTTCATGATGTACTGAACCAGACGGAATCCCATGAGGGGATCCGGTTTGGACTGGTGTTCCAGAAAAATGAAAATTTCCGTCTTCTGTTTGCTGTTTTTGAAACGGGCCGAGTAGCAGAGGTCGGCGATGTATTGGGACAGAGATTTGTCGGTCAGGATGGACTCTTCCAGCTGTAGGCTGTCCAGATCCATACGTTCCACGATTTGGCGGGGACCGTGATGCAGGAGGAAGCTGGCGGCGAGGTCGGGCCAACGGAGGATGCTTCGCGTGGTCAAATCGTGGGCCTGGTAAATGTCGCGGCTGGACTTGGGCATGCAGTCTCCGGGCGGATGCTTGACCGTTGAAAAGATGGCGGCTGCCTTTCGATTCGAGCCAATTATACGACCCCGGTACCGCCAAGGCAAGCCGTGGGCTCTGCCGACCTGGCGCGGGATTTTCTTGGAAGAGCCGGTTGGTTTGGATAGGATTGTTCCTTCACTGCCGGTTTAGGCCAATTTATTATGCGGAAAGTTTGCCGCCATGCTGAACGCCATCGACATCCTCCACCGACTGCCCGGCGTCGCCGTGCTTTGCGTCGGCGATATCATGCTGGACAACTACATCTACGGTTCGGCCGAACGGCTCTCGCCGGAAGCGCCGATACCGGTGGTGCTGGTCAAAAAGAAAATTTCCATGCCCGGCGGCATGGGGAATGTGGTGCGGAATCTCGGCGAAGTGGGGGTATTGCCCCTGGCCGTTTCCGTGTCCGGCGATGACGAAAACGCCAACGCCATTGCCCGAATTTTCGGGCAGTCCGGCTGGCTTCCCCCCATTATAATCCGGGACTCGGAACGGCCCACCATTGTCAAGACCAGGATAATCGCCGGCCGGCAGCAGGTGGTGCGGTTCGACGAAGAGACCAGCCGGCCGCTTGGTTCCGGCAGCGAGGCGAAGCTGATCGAAGCGATCAAGCGCCACATTGGCGGGGTCAGGGCGGTGGCGTTGTCGGATTACGGCAAGGGGGTGGTGACCCGCAAGGTGGTGGCGGAGATTGCCGCGCTGGCGCGGGAAAAGGGGATCCCGGTGGTGGCCGACCCGAAGGGGACGGATTACGGCAAGTATGCCGGGGTGACGGTGGTGACGCCGAACCGGAAGGAATTGTCCGAAGCGGCGGGGAGGGATTGCCATACGGTCGAGGAAATATCCGCCGCCGGCCGGGAGCTGTTGGCGAAGCACGACATCGCCAATTTGCTGGTGACGCGGAGCGAGGCGGGGATGCTTATGATCTCCCGTGAAGCCGGCGGCGGCTGCCGGACGGCGTCCTTTCCGGCCCTGGCCCGCGAGGTGGCGGATGTGAGCGGGGCGGGGGACACGGTGGTGGCGTTGACGGCGGCGGCGCTGGCGGTGGGGGGGAGCTTGGAACTGGCGGCCAAACTGGCGACGTTGGCGGCCGGGGTGGTGGTGGGTAAAATCGGCACGGCGGTGGCCTTGCCGCAAGAAATCGAGGACGAGGCAAAGCGCTGGAATTTCGCGTTTCCGGAAGCGGTCAATTGAAAGGTACCTATTAGGAGCGTACATGATTCAGGACATTCATCCCCACCAACTGCAGATGACCTTTCAACCGCGTCAGCCGAATGACGACGATTTCATTGCGGCGTTCCGTCCCGAAGGGAAAACCGACGCGATCCTATTTGCCGAAACGGACGGCGCCAAGGCTCTTCCCCGCTACGCCCAATTCAAGAACCTCGCGGATTCGGGGCCGGACCGGTTTCTTTATCTGTTTTCGGTCGACGGCGCGGGGGTGTTTCTTTACGGCGGAACGGTGGAGGAAATCGCCCCGGGTTATACGACCTTGGACGTACAGAAGTTGCGCGAATTCGAGCCGGGCTGGCAGGCATTCACCGTCCTGACGGCGCATCATCTCATGAAGTGGTATCAGGCGAACCGGTATTGCGGCACCTGCGGGCAGCTGATGGCGGCCAAGCCGGACGAACGGGCGCTGCGGTGCGGCGGTTGCGGCGGGGTGGTCTATCCCCGCATCTCGCCGGCGGTGATAGTCGGGGTGATAGACCGCGAGGCCGACGCCATTCTGCTGACCCGTTACGCGAACCGCCCCAACGCCAAACTTACCGCCCTGATTGCCGGTTTCATGGAGGTGGGGGAGGCGTTTGAGGACACCATTCGGCGGGAGGTTTTTGAGGAGGTGGGGCTGCGGGCCAAGAATATTCGTTATTACAAGAGCCAGCCCTGGGCCTATTCCGGTTCGGTGCTGGCCGGATTTTACGCCGAGGTGGAGGGGTCGCGGGAGATTCACCTGGACCAAACCGAACTGCAGGAGGCGGCGTGGATGCAGCGGGGGGATTTGCCGGTGAACCCGGGGGCGTTCAGTTTGACGGCGGAGATGGTGGAAACGTTTCGGACGGGCGGGGTATAGGTTGCGTGCCGGTTGCGATTAGAAATGGTGAATTTAACCACAGAGACACAAAGGGCACAGAGAAGCACAATTTGCTTGATTGGCCAAAAAAAATGCGGTTCTCTGTGTCCTCTGTGACCCTGTGGTTAAATGCGGTTGCGCTTAGCGTCACCGCGCCGCCTTCTCCATATCCTTTGCCATTCTCCTGGCCGAACGCCGGTTCCCCAAGAACGACTCCCGCGCCGCCTCGAGCCGCTTCGATCTCTCCGCAAGATAAGCCTGGAATGCCGGCAAACTGCGGTTGACGATTAACTCGTCAGGGAAAGCCTGCCCGGCGAGAAGTTCCAAAGCCGGGGCCACCGAGCCGACCATCTCGTCAAAATGCGCGTCCGATGACACCGCCACCCGGGCGTCGTGTTTGCGGCAGAGGCGGACAATCTCCTCCACCCGTTCCCGACTGCCCTTGCGAATCAGCAGCGAATTGTTGTTCACCTCGATAACCCGTCCCGCCGCCGCCGCCGCCTTGACCACCGCCTCGAAATGGTTCGGCGTCTTCAGGTCGTCGATGTGGCCAAGCATGTCGACGGCCGGGTGCCTGAGGGCCTGAAGATAAGCCCCGGTGTTTTCGTCGACGTTACCCGGGGTGATGCAAACGTCGTGCATGCTGGCGATGTTCCATTCGCTGGCGAAGAGCATGCGGTCCTCGATGTCCAGGGAACCGTCCATTCCCATGATGTTCGCTTCGACGCCGTAAAAAACCCGAATGCCTTCGACTTCGGCCGGCAGCATCCGCTGGGCCGGAACCAGAAAAAAGGGACCCGATCCCGGCAGGGCGTGACCGTGTTCGGTCAGGCACATGCCGGCGAGGCCGTGCCGTTTGGCGGCGGCGGCGTTTTCCCTTAGGGTGCTCCAGGCGTGGCCGGAAAGGACGGTGTGGGTGTGGGTGTCGACCATAATGGATTTGGGCATGATTTAACGGCCTTTGCAGTGAAAAAGTGAAAGACACGCCGCACCAAACCGGTGAATGCGGGATGGTTCCGCCGGCGTCTTGGTCTTATTCCTTGCCTCCATTGTCAAGCCGCCCCCCCGCTTGTCAACCGCAATCAAGGGCACCTCTAGTCTCGACGCTTGACTCGGCCGGGGTAATTCGTTGTAATTACTGGATCACCTCGCGCTCACCGAACTTCGCGGCGACCTGGTCGCCGACTCTGACCTACTACCTGGAGGGCAAAATGGCGGATATCATCCTCGATGAGGGAATCACCTTCGACGACGTGCTCATGACCCCGCAGAAAAGCGACATCGTTCCTTCCGACGTGAATACCGACAGCGTTTTCTCCCGTAATATCCGGCTCCACATCCCCATCGCCTCCGCCGCCATGGACACGGTAACGGAAGGCCGCCTCGCCATCGCCCTCGCCGAACAAGGCGGCATCGGCATCATCCATAAAAATCTCCCGCTGCTCCAGCAGGCCAAGGAGGTCGAGGACGTCAAACGTTCGGCGAACGGGATTATATCCGACCCGGTCAAGCTGAACCCCGACGACCCGGTGTCGGTGGCGAACGAAATCATCGCCACCAGGAAACTTTCCGGCATTCCCATCGTCCTCCAGGACAACACCGTCGTCGGCATCCTCACCCGCCGCGACCTCCGTTTCCAGTACAAGGACGACATCAAAATCGGCGAAGTGATGACCAAGGACCATCTCGTCACCGCCCCCCCACACACCACCCTGGACCAGGCCAAGCAGCTCCTCTTCAAGAATAAAATCGAGAAATTGCTTCTGGTCGACGACAAGCGCCGGCTGATGGGCCTCATCACCATGCGGGACATCAACAATTTCGACCGCTATCCCCTGGCCGCCCGCGACTCGCGGGGCCGCCTGCGGGTCGGCGCGGCCGTGGGGGTGAACGACGACGAGCGGGTTAGCCTGCTGATCGGGGTCGGGGTCGACGTGCTGGTGGTCGACACCGCCCACGGGCACAGCCAGAACGTCATCGAAGCGGTGAAGCGGTACAGGAACGTTTGCGGCGACAAGGTCGACATCGTCGCCGGAAACGTCGCGACGGAGGAAGGTGCGCGGGACCTCATCGAAGCCGGGGTGGACGCGGTGAAGGTGGGGATTGGCCCCGGTTCCATCTGCACCACCCGGGTGATCGCCGGTATCGGCGTGCCGCAGATGACCGCGATTTGGGCCGCCGTGAAGGCGGCGAAGGGGACGGGCTGTCCGATTATTGCCGACGGCGGCATCAAGTACTCGGGTGACATCGCCAAGGCCATTGCCGCCGGGGCGCAGTGCGTGATGATTGGTTCCCTCCTGGCCGGCACCGACGAAGCGCCGGGGGAACAAATCCTGCATCAGGGCCGCATTTACAAGGCTTACCGCGGCATGGGTAGCCTGGGGGCGATGACGGCGGGGACTTCCGGCGAACGTTACCGCCAGGGCAACAAGCCCCTCGAAAAACTGGTGCCGGAGGGAATAGAAGGGCGGGTGCCGGCGAAGGGCCCGCTGGAACCGTTCATTTACCAATTGGTTGGGGGCTTGAAATCGGGCATGGGTTACACCGGGGCGGCGAATATCCCCGAGTTGCAGGCCAAGGCCAAGTTTATCCGCATCACCCAGGCCAGCCTGACCGAGAGCCATCCGCACGACATCACCATAACGAAGGAAGCGCCGAATTACCGCCTGGATTGAATTTTCAGAAAATGCTTGACCCGGCCGGGGAAAAAGTCGATACTATTTCGACTGAATTTTATTGAGGGAATTCGGCTGATCCCCAAGGGGTCGGCCTTTTTAAGTGGCACCGGGAAGGGGGTGAGTAACCCTGATTCGTTTAGAGCTCAAGCCCAATGAAGGTCTCGACAAAGCCCTGCGCCGCTTCAAGAAAATTTGCGACCGCGAAGGTCTGACCCGGGACATGCGCAAGCACTCCTATTACGAAAAGCCGTCCGAAAAGAACAAACGCAAGGACCGCGAACGTGAGAAGGAGCGCGCCAAAGCCATTCGCGTAGCCGAAAAGAAGAAAAACAAGGCCCGCAAGGCCCGCGCGAAATCGCTGAAGAAGCTGGCTTCGTCCGGCGGTGGGGATCGGCGGTAAGAGGTTTTAGAGTGATACCGAGAAATCAAGGGCCGCCGGCATACGCCAGCGGCCCTTTGCATATACCGGTATCGGCTTGAAATGGTGATTTTGTATTTTGGGGACATGTACGAATGGCGCTGAAATAAGGGCAAAACATCCCTCCGTGCCCTGTTACGCTGTCCCCTCCCCGCACGTCATTCCGGCGTCTTAAACGGCTGCTGCATCCCTAACGGGCGGTTTAGCCGGAATCCAGGGGGATAAGCGCTGACGGCAGTGGAATCACCCCAGTGTCGCGGTAGGGAAAGA